>JANSYF010000088.1 GCA_024742575.1 Paracoccaceae bacterium
GCTTGCATACTTGTCGCCCACTCGGGCATGTTGACGTCGGGTGAGTTCGGTCCAAGCCATCGTGATCTCCGTTCAGCTTTGCAACCGAACAGAAGCACAACATGCTGAACTCACTCAATTAGTTTCAAATCGGGCTCTTAGGTAAAACACAAGGTGTGTCAGCTCATATGCGGCTTTCTTGTTGGGCAATGCGAACGTGTCAGACCGTCTCATGAAATAGCGCGCGCGATCTTCAAGCTGAGCATCTTCGTCGATCATTGCCGCGTCGCGTCGTGCCATCAGGCGCTTGGCTTCCATTCTTTGAAGATCAGACAGTTCAGCACGGGGCAAATCCTGTGCAAGCGCCCAATACACAATGCGTTCGCCGTGGTTTCCGGGCATACCAAGGTCTTCTAGATCCAAAATGATCGACAAGAAAAACCGATAATACTGCGGGAAAAAGCGCAGGCGTTTTTCGACCGTTTGGTAAAATTCGCTGTAGGCCTCAAGCGCGGCATCCCCTGGCCGGGTCTCGGTGCATTCGAGAATATTCAGAATTTCGGCATTTTCCTTGAGCCAGAACACATCATCTCCGTGGCGACGGTGTTCGGCAAAGCAGCTCAGAAGCGCGCCAAGGCGCGCCTCTTGCGGGTTGATCCGGGACGGGGGGGTGAAAGTGATGACATTGGTCATGGTTCAATCCTCCAGAGAGTGGCTGGGGACAGGCCATCCCGCCCCGGGTCAGTGCTTCGATTAAGAGCCGGACGTGAAGAGCGCGCAGCCCTCGCCGTCGGTTGTAGTTTCAGCAGTTACCGGGCTGGAACCTGACGTGAACGCTTCTACGGCATCGCCGGATGCCGCGTCGCTGCGCAGCAGGCTCGAGCCGGATGTGAAGGCTTCAACCGCATCACCGGTACGGGCGTCAGATGCCGTCGGTGCGGAACCGGATGTGAAGGCCTCAACCGCATCACCGGTACGGGCGTCAGATGTCGTCGGTGCGGAACCAGATGTGAACATTTCAACGGCGTCACCTGTTGTTGCAGACGTACCAGCCGGTGAAGATCCAGAGGTGAATAGGCCTGTCGCATCGCCTGACAAAGCCGTTGCGCTTGTCGCCGGTGCTGACCCGGATGTGAACATGTCTACTGCATCGCCCATCAGTGCATCGGTTGACGCCATGGGTGCAGAACCCGAAGTAAACAAGGATGTCGCGTCGCCGCCGTGCATGTCGGAAATATGCTGATCTTGCAGAAGGTTATTGGTAATCTGAAGTTTGCGAACTGCGGTCATGTTGGCCTCCTATGGCTGGTTGGATGACCCAAGGCTGGCACGTAAAAATTGTATTTGAGAAGTTTTAATATCTCTAAACGGGTATTTGAGCGAGTTATCCACATAAAGATACACTCATAGGTTGTTCTGACCGCACGGCTCCTGAGGTTATCAACAGATTGAAAAAATCTGGGGATAAGTTTCCGTCGCGCGGTCGACGACGGCCCTTCATGGTTTTGTGCGAACCACGCGGCGCGCGAATCTCCGGGACAAGGGCCAAACGATTCGACAAGATCGGCGCTTGTCTGGCCGCTTCCTTCTTGGGATAGAGGGGGCAATCGGGGAGACAGATTATGAAAATCGCCACGTTCAACATCAACGGGATCAAGGCGCGCCTGCCCGCGCTGACGGATTGGTTGCGCGACAGCGCGCCGGATGTGGCTTTGCTGCAAGAGATCAAATCGGTGGACGAAGCGTTCCCGCGCCATGAACTGGAAGATCTGGGCTACACGGTCGAAACTCACGGGCAAAAGGGCTTCAACGGCGTTGCGATCCTATCGAAACTGCCGCTCGAAGACGTGACTCGCGGTCTGCCCGGCGACGACAGCGACGAACAGGCCCGGTGGATTGAGGCGACAGTGATCGGTGAAACCCAGGCAATTCGTGTGTGCGGACTGTACCTGCCCAACGGGAATCCGGCACCGGGGCCAAAATACGATTACAAACTGGACTGGATGAAACGGCTGGAAGCACGGGCACGCGACCTGTTGGCAGACGAGATGCCTGCATTAATGGCTGGCGATTATAACATCATCCCACAGTCCGAAGACGCCGCCAAACCCGAACAATGGACCGAAGACGCGCTGTTCCGGCCCGAGTCACGCGCTGCCTTCCGGCGGATACTGAACCTTGGTTTCACCGAGGCGTTCCGCGCAAGAACGCATGGCGGCGGGCATTATTCGTTCTGGGATTATCAAGCTGGTGCATGGGACAGGAACAATGGTATTCGCATTGACCACTTCCTTTTGACGCCTGCCTGTGCCGACCTTCTATCGGATTGCTGGATCGAAAGCGCCGTGCGCGGACGCGAGAAACCATCAGATCACGTGCCTGTCTGGGTGTCACTCACCACCTAACCCGCAGCAGCGCCTTGCGGAATGCCGAACCCCGGCATACATCTTTTTCAAAGTCCACAACCGGAGAGCAGCGCCATGGCCATGCAAGCGCAGGAAATCGAAGACCTGATCCGCGCAGAGTTTCCCAACGCCAAGATCACGATCACGGATTTGGCTGGCGATGGGAACCATTATGCAGCCGAAGTGATCGACGACAGCTTTAAGGGCAAAAATCGGGTGCAGCAGCAACGCGCGGTCTATGCCGCCCTAAAGGGCAAGATGGATGGATCGCAAGGCGAACTGCACGCGCTGGCATTGACGACGAAGGCGCCGGTCTGATGCCTGCGCGGCTCTGGAACATCCTGATGATTTTGTTGATCGGGCCATTGGCCTATTTCACATGGCAACATGGGCAATGTGTTACGCGTCACACAGGCGCGGCATGATCAACTTTCTGACCCACACCTGGCCAATGTTCGCAGCCATTGGCCTTGTCACCGTGATAACTGTCGGCGCAACCATGCCGTATATCCGCAAGGATCGGAAACGCCGCGAAGAGATGGAGCAAAAGAATGACTGACGCGAAACAGATTATCGACGACACCGTCAAAGCAAATGACGTTGTGCTGTACATGAAAGGCACCAAATCGATGCCCCAATGCGGGTTCTCCAGCAAAGTGGCCGGGGTGCTAAACTATATGGGGGTCGAATATTCCGACGTGAATGTGCTGGCGGACGAAAACATCCGTCAGGGTATCAAGGAATATTCCGACTGGCCGACGATCCCGCAGCTTTATGTCAAAGGCGAATTTGTCGGCGGTTGTGACATCATCACTGAAATGACGTTGTCTGGTGAACTGGACCAGTTGTTCGACGACAATGGTGTCACTTATGACAAAGACGCCGCTGAGAAAATCCGCGAAGCGAACGCTTGAACGGAAACGCCACTTCAGACAGACAAACGGCGCCCAATTAGGCGCCGTTTTGCTTTTGATCTTTGGGTCTGGCAGTGCCCTACCCGACTTTGTCCTCAACGTCGCGGGCCAAAGCCTCGGCCCGGGCGGCAATCTCTTGCAGTGACTCTGTGACATCTGTCGGCACCACAGGCACTTCGATCCGTTCTGGTTGCGGGGGCGGCGCGTCTTTGAGCGCGCGCAATTCAGACAGGTATGCTGCGGCTCGATCTTCGCTTTCGCGCAACTTGTCTTCAAGACCGGCCGTCTTGTCAGCGAGCATCAATCCAGCCATCAGCAGCATCCGCGCCTCGGGGATGCGTCCCACCTGCTGTGCCAAAACCTGTGCTTCGGTGTCCAGCATCCGGGCAGCAGAATGAAGGTATTGCTCTTCGCCTTCCTGACAGGCCACGTCAAAGCTGCGACCGCCGATGGTGATTTCGACTTCGGGCATCAGTTGGCCTCCTCGGATTCAGCTGCGGCTTCAAGCAATGGGGTCAATGACGCGATAATCGCGCGGGATTCTGATGCTTCTACTGATCGGGCGGCGCGCAGACCCTCCAACTCGGCCAGCATCGCCTTGTTGATCAGATGTGGTTCGCCAACATTCTCGGCCAGTGCAGTTCGCAACTCTTCGTTCGTGGCGCGCAGCATTTCGTTCGACTGACGCAGGCGTTGCAAGTCAAGATCCAGTGCGGCGACATCTACCGTTGGTGCAGCCGGAGCCGGGGCAGCAGCGGCTTGAAGTGCTTCGATTTCCTGGCGATGAGACTCATGTAATTTGCGCACACGTTCTTCCAGCTGGGCGTTAGCCAGTTTTTCTTCGTCCAGCGCGTCTTGCAGCCGGGCGACCTCTTCGGGGTCTATGCCGGGTTGCGCTGGCTCTTCAGAAGCGGTTTGTGCTGCGCGCTCTTCCAGCCGAGCAACGCCAAGTGCCAGTCTGTCCAGCGCTGCTGTGATGCGATGCTGCAACTCATTAATTTGGGTCATTTGCCTGATCCCCGTTTGTTGTTGGTCCGACCGAGGTGAGACCCCTCTGGACGCATTTTTCCGTGCTCTCGAAACGAATCGCTCCGTCCTCTTAATGTGAAAGTTTAACAATCCGCGCCCGAAAATGCGCCCCCTTATACACATATGGCAAGGCTGTGCCGCTTGATCTCTGCGGTGACACTGGTATGAGCGCCTTCAAACACCCCTTTTTCCCCGATCATGAAGGACGAGACGGCCCGTGGATATCCAGACCCTCAAAGCCCAGAACCCCGACCATTGGAACAAGGCGGCGGCGATCCGTGCACTGACGCTGGATGCCGTTGCAGCCGCCAATTCCGGTCACTCGGGCATGCCGATCGGCATGGCGGATGTGGCCACCGTTTTGTATGAAAAGCACCTCAAGTTCGACGCAGCCTATCCCGGTTGGCACGACCGTGATCGGTTCATCCTGTCGGCGGGCCACGGGTCGATGTTGCTTTATTCGCTGCTCTATCTTGTGGGTGATCCCGAAATCACACTGGATCAGGTGAAAAACTTCCGTCAGTGGGGCGCGAAAACTGCGGGCCATCCCGAGAACTTCCTCGCGCAGGCCATTGAAACCACGACAGGACCGTTGGGTCAGGGCATCGCGAATTCCGTTGGCTTTGCCATGGCCGAAGAGGCGCTCCGCGCCCGCTTTGGCAAAAAGCTCGTCGATCACCACACATACGTAATCGCTGGTGACGGCTGCCTGATGGAAGGCGTCAGCCACGAAGCGATCGGTATCGCCGGACGTCAGGAACTTTCCAAGCTGATCGTCTTCTGGGACAACAACAATATCACCATCGACGGCACGGTCGAACTGTCTGACCGCACGGATCAGGTTGCGCGCTTTAAGGCGGCTGGCTGGCATGTTCAGGAAATCGACGGCCACAACCCTGCCGAGATCGACGCCGCCATCAGCGTTGCCAAAGCAGACAAGCGCCCGTCGATGATCGCCTGCAAGACGCATATCGCCCTCGGCCATGCGGCGCAGGACACCTCGAAAGGTCACGGTGCGCTGACAAATTCAGATCAAAACTCCGAGGCCAAAACAGCTTGGGGTTGGTCCACTGGCCCGTTTGAGGTGCCCGCCGACATCAAGTCAGCTTGGGAAGAGATCGGTCGTCGCGGCGCTGCGGACCGCGCAGAGTGGGATGCGCGTCTGGCGGACATGTCGGCATCGCGTCAGGCAGAGTTTGCCCGCACCATGGCAGGTGAAGCGCCCAAAAAGCTCACTTCGACCATCAAGGCGCTGAAAAAGCAGATTAGCGAAACCGCGCCCAAAGTGGCCACGCGCAAAAGCTCGGAAATGGTGCTTGAAGTCGTCAACCCGATCCTGCCGGAAACCTTTGGTGGCTCGGCTGATCTGACCGGCTCGAACAACACCAAAACGGGTGATTTGGGCGTGTTTGACATCGACAATCGCAAGGGCCGCTACATGTACTGGGGCATTCGCGAACACGGCATGGCTTCGGCGATGAATGGCATGGCGCTGCATGGCGGCATCCGCCCCTATGGCGGCACGTTCATGTGTTTCACTGATTATGCCCGCCCTGCAATGCGCCTCTCGGCTTTGATGCAGGTGCCGACGGTCTACGTGATGACACATGACAGCATCGGTCTGGGCGAAGACGGCCCGACCCACCAGCCGGTTGAGCATCTGGCGATCAGCCGGGCAACGCCGAACACGCTGGTGTTCCGCCCGGCCGACACGGTGGAAACGGCTGAGGCGTGGGAGATTGCGTTCACACAGACAAAGACCCCGTCGGTGCTGTCGCTGACCCGTCAAAACCTGCCGACCGTGCGGACCGAACACAAGACAAAGAACCTGACTGCGCAAGGCGCGTATGTTCTGGCTGATGCCGAAGGCAAGCGTCAGGCGATTCTGATGGCCACCGGTTCGGAAGTCGAGATCGCCATGGCGGCACGCGACATCCTGCAGTCCGAAGGGATCGGAACGCGCGTTGTGTCCATGCCCTGCTGGGAACTGTTCGAAGAACAGGACGAAGGCTATCGCAAGCGCGTTTTGCCCGGTGGTCCTGTGCGCGTTGGAGTCGAGGCGGGTATTCGTTTTGGTTGGGATCGCTGGCTGTTCGGCGAGCGCGGCAAGCGCGAAAAGTCGGGCTTTGTCGGGATGCACGGGTTTGGTGCGTCCGCCCCTGCAGAAACGCTTTACGAGAAGTTTGGCATCACGGCAGAGGCCGTGGCACAGAAAGTGCGCGATCTGGTCGAGGGTCGCTGGCAGGCCGATCCTCGCACGTAAGTCTATCTGGGCGGCTCTGCCTCTGGGGCCGCCCAGTTACGATGCATCACCGGAACGCGTTAACGCGTTGTCTGCGCTGTGACCCTCATCGCGAATGTGCGGCTCGACCTGTCGGCCATGCCCGTTGCGACAGGCTCGGCGAGTCACGCTGCACAATCAGCCGCACCGGATCACGGTTGCAGAACACCACCAACTGTTCGCCATTCTGGACCAACGTAAAGCCACGTCGCTGCACTTCACGCAGGAACGCATCCCGTCCGACAACCCGCTCAACGTCGCGGGCAGATCTGTGGATCACACCGCCACGCCCCACCGCTTTCGCCGAGAAGACGTTGCGCAGCCACGTGTCGGGATCAAGACAACTCGGTATCGTCATGCACCCAGCATATCTCAGCCAGGGTTAAGACAGGATTAACGGACCTCAGACACCTTTTGGCATTACTGCTGTCCAGATCGGGCCAATCACCTTGACGCCAATCGGGATCAGGATGAGCCCCCAAATGAAGCCCAGCACGAAATCAATTCCCGCCGTGACGGCCCATTCGACAAAGCCCTGCCCTGCGCCGACCGAAACCGCGATGCCGTGAATCGCATCCTCCGGCCCATGCCAGCCCATCTGCGCCACCGAATGCACGATGATCGATCCTCCGACCCAGAGCATTGCCGCCGTCCCGACCACGGTCAGTGTTTTCAAAAGCCACGGCATGAACTTTACAATTCCACGCCCCAAAGCACGGGTTAGACCAAGTCGACCCACCCGGCTGAGCCAAAGACCGACATCGTCCATCTTCACAATCACGGCCACCGCGCCATAGACCGCCAGCGTGACCATAATCCCGACAAGGGCAAGCGTGGCCCCCTGCATCCAGATGTTGTCGCTCTCGATCACCGACAGCGCGATGGTCATAATTTCTGCAGACAGGATGAAATCGGTCTTGATCGCGCCTTTGACCTTTTCTTCCTCGAGATGCAGCGGGTCTTCGACACTATGGCTGCCGTCCGGTCCGCCGGAGTGGTCATCATGCGGCATGAGCACGTGTACGATCTTTTCCGCACCTTCAAAGCAGAGGTAACTGCCGCCAAGGATCAGCAAGGGCGGGATCATCCACGGTGCAAAGGTCGACAGCAGAAGTGCGGCTGGCAAAAGAAACACCAGTTTGTTGATCAAGGACCCACGCGCGATCCGCCAGATGATCGGCAATTCCCGGGCTGGTTCAAACCCCTGCAGGTATTTCGGCGTGACCGCCGCGTCGTCGATCAGCACACCCGCGGTCTTGGACCCGGCCTTTGCCGCCGCTGCGCCGATATCGTCGACCGAAGCCGCCGCCACCTTTGCGATGCCTGCAACGTCGTCGAGAAGGGCCAACAATCCGCTCATACCTGTAACTCCTAGCCTAATTTCCCCAAGACATAGCGTCCCGGTCCATGAGCCGCCAGCACAAGGCATCCTCCGGCGATTGCCCAGTTCTTGACGAAGATGCTCATTTGCCACGGATCATCCGGGATCAGGTGGAAAAAGCTGGTCACACCGCAATACCCCGCCAATAGGAAAGCCATGGGGCGCACTGCCCATCCCGCCAACACCATCATGCCTGCAATAGCGTTAAAGCCAAGCGCCACCCAGATCAGTGGTGCAGGCAAGCCAAACCCAGTCAGCAAATGCATCGCCGCGGTTGGGTCGATGGCTTTTTGCAACGCCCCCGCAATAAACAAGATCGCGATCAAAGCCCGGCCGATCAGAACCGCGAGATTCGCCGACACAGGCATTATTTCTGATTCTGCAACATCGCTCAGGTGTTACCGCAAACCGTTCCGCAACGTTAGCGCCATCATACCTTTGACTCACACCTTTTGCGCTAACATGTTGTGAAATCGCGGCTTTTTACTTTGCGGTTGCAGCATACCTGCGTATACGAACCCCAACCTTCAGCGCAGGAGACATGCCCATGACCGTCACACTTGGAATCAACGGTTTCGGTCGGATTGGCCGCTGCACTCTGGCTCATATCGCCGAAAGCTCGCGCAATGATGTGCAGGTGGTCAAGATCAACGCCACCGGCCCGATTGAAACCAACGCCCACCTGCTGCGGTATGACAGCGTGCATGGTCGCTTTGGAGGCGAGGTCAAGATTAAGGGCAACACGATGGATCTGGGCCGTGGCCCGATGGAAATGTTCTCGACCTATAATCCTGAAGAGCTGGACTGGTCGGGCTGTGATGTAGTTTTGGAATGCACCGGTAACTTCAACGACGGTGCAAAGGCGGGCATCCACATGGAGCGCGGCGCGAAATCGGTTTTGATCTCCGCCCCAGCGAAGAACGTTCAAAAGACCATTGTCTACGGCGTGAACCACCGGTCGCTGGTCGAAGGCGACACAATGATCTCGAACGGGTCTTGCACCACCAATTGCCTTGCACCGCTTGCCAAGGTTCTGGATGAAGCGCTGGGAATTGAGTCGGGCATCATGACCACAATTCATTCCTACACCGGCGATCAGCCAACGCTAGACCGTCGCCATGCCGACCTATACCGCGCGCGGGCTGCGGCCATGGCAATGATCCCGACCTCAACGGGCGCCGCGAAGGCGCTTGGCGAAGTGTTGCCAAACCTCAAAGGCAAGTTGGACGGTTCTGCCGTGCGTGTGCCGACACCAAACGTGTCGGCAGTAGACCTTACGTTCTATGCGGGCAAAGATGTCACCGTCGATGACGTGAACGAAGTCGTGCGCGCAGCGGCCGCCACCCATATGGGCACGGTTCTGGGCTATGACCCCGAACCCAAGGTTTCTATCGACTTCAACCACACCACACAATCGTCGATCTTTGCGCCTGACCAGACCAAGGTTGTGGGCAAGCGCATGGTCCGTGTGCTGGCATGGTACGACAACGAATGGGGCTTCTCGGCGCGCATGGCCGATGTGGCGGGTGCGATGGGGCGCTTGCTGCACTAAACCCCGCTTGAGCACGAACAAGAATAGACCCCTGCCGTTCCGGTGGGGGTTTTTGTTTTCGGGAACGATCGCCGATTGAAAGCGCGGATTCGGCCTAAACCAGAGTTGCAGTTGGGCCTGACCTGCCCCCAGTCCAATACCCAAGCCGTTGCTGGGATGCGATCTGATGGTCATCGGCGCTGTATATCGCAGCCCCCATGATCCTCAAAGGAGACATCACATGACACGTATTCTCATTCTTGCTCTCGCCCTCTCCATGCCGGTTTCGGCGTTTGCATCCAGCGATTATTCCTCTCTGACTCAAGAGCGAAAGACAGAGATCACAAACAAACTCGTGGCGGAAGGCTACGAGGTTCGCAAAATCGACATGGAAGACGCCATGATCGAAGTTTACGCGCTCAAAGACGGACAGCGTTTTGAACTGTATCTCGATGAAGCCCTGAACGTTGTGCGTTCCGAGATCGACGACTGATCGCAGCCGGTCCGCGCCAGCCTGCGTGGACCACCCATTCCGGAGCATGACATGACATCCTACAAAGTCTGGGACCCGTTTGTCCGGGTCTTTCATTGGGCGCTGGTTGCTGGGTTTGCCGCCAATGCGCTATTCACTGATGACGAAAGCAAGCTGCATGAATGGCTGGGATATGCCTTGGTCATATTGATCGCGCTGCGGCTCGTGTGGGGGGTGGTCGGGCCGCGCTATGCCCGGTTCACCTCGTTCTGGCCTAGCCCATCCAAAGTCACGGCCCAAATATCTGATATCGCAACAGGCCGGACCCGTCTGCATCTGGGGCATACACCGCTGGGTGCGCTGATGATCTTTAACCTGCTTGGCGCCGTGCTGTTGATCGGCGTAACCGGCCACATGATGACCACCGATGCCTTTTGGGGAATAGACTGGGTTGAAGAAATGCATGAGGCCTTGGTAACTTGGGCAGAGATTTCCATCGTGCTGCACATCGCTGCCGTGATCTGGGAAAGCCGTCGGACAGGTGTGAACCTGCCCCGCGCCATGATCACCGGCGTCAAGACTGTGCCGGACGGAGTCAGGACGGACCCGTGACTTTAAACACTTCCACGCGACCCGTATCGCTACTGGTCCTGATCGTCGCGCAAACTCTATGCGCGGCGTTCTTCCTCTGGGATGTGACGGTGGATGGGTTTGACATGGGCATCGCGGCCTTTCTATCCAGCCATTTCGTTATCGAATTTCTGGCGGTACTGGCATTGATCGCCGGTGTGATTTTCGAGATCCGCTATCTGTTCGCCCTGCTCCGCCGCAAGGCGCATCTTGAAGAGCAGCTTGGGCTGGCGGCAGGTGCGTTTCATGACATAGTCGAGGCCCGGTTCGACACATGGGCGCTGACCCCGTCAGAACGCGATGTCGCGCATTTTACCCTTAAGGGCTTTGGCATCGCCGAGATCGCCGAGCTGCGCGGCACCGCCGAAGGCACCGTCAAGGCGCATCTGAACGGTATCTACCGAAAAGCAGGCGTCACCGGGCGCGGTGCTTTTGTCAGTCTCTTCATCGAAGACCTCATGGCGCTGCCGCAATCCGCTGAAACGCTGCCTGCGTGACAAGCGCGTGTGGCTCTGGCATCTTGCTCGCACGAGCAGAGGGGCACAGGCGACATGACCAATACACTCGCCATCGGTTTGGGCTTGGCGGTTCTGGGTGGGCTGGCGATTGACGCCTTCCTGACAGGCGGCAACGGGTTCATGTTTCTTGCCACGAAATGGATCGACC
>JANSYF010000121.1 GCA_024742575.1 Paracoccaceae bacterium
GCTTGGAATGGCCTTTGGGCGACAAACTGTGATACATGCCGCGCTTGGCGCTGGTGGACTCACGCAACGTGTTGTAGAGGAAGCCCAAAGATTGAAGGGCTTTCGCATCGGAACGTCTGATGCAAAGACAGCGGCAGGGGCTGCTGGGAAGGAAAATAGAGCTAAATGAGCGATAACGACGGCAAAAAGACTTTGGGTTTGCGCGGCGGTCCCCGGTCAGGGAACGTAAAGCAGAGCTTTAGCCACGGACGGACAAAGAACGTCGTGGTGGAGACCAAGCGCAAGCGCGTTGTGGTGCCGAAACCCGGTGCGGCCCAGACTGCTGCTGGCAGCGCTGCAACAAGCGCAATGAGCGCAGCCGGAAGCAAGCGACCCGCAGGGATCTCTGACGCAGAGATGGAGCGCCGGTTGAAAGCGCTGCAGGCAGCAAAGGCCCGCGAGGGTGAAGAAGCTGCACAGCGCGAAGCCGAAGAAAAAGCCCGCGCTGAAGAGCGCGAACGGATGCGTGCCGAGAAAGAGGCCAAAGAGCGCGAACAGCGCGAGGCCGAAGAGCGCGCGCGCCAGAAGGCCGAAGATGAAGAGCGCAAGGCACGCGAAGCTGCACAGGCAGCAAAGCAGGCTGCCGCAGCTCCGGCCGAAGCGCCTGCTGCCCGTCAGCCTGCCGGTGGCCCGAAGCCGTCGCAAGCGGCACCCCGCAAGGTGGATCGCGAACGCGAAGATCGCGGTCGTCGCAAGGGCGACGATTCCGAGCGCCGGTCTGGCAAGCTCACGCTGAACCAGGCGTTGGGTGGAGAAGGCGGCCGTCAGAAATCCATGGCCGCGATGAAGCGCAAGCAGGAACGTGCGCGTCAGAAAGCCATGGGCGGCAGCCAGCCACGCGAAAAAGTTGTGCGTGACGTGCAATTGCCCGAAGCGATCACGGTGGCCGAACTGGCAAACCGGATGGCGGAACGGGTCGGCGACGTTGTGAAATCGCTGATGAACAACGGCATCATGGCGACTCAGAACCAGACGATCGATCAGGACACCGCGGAACTTATTATCGAAGAGTTCGGCCACAAGGTGACCCGTGTTTCCGATGCGGATGTGGAAGACGTCATCAAAGAGATCGAAGACAAGGACGAAGACCTTCAGTCGCGTCCGCCGGTCATCACGATCATGGGCCACGTCGACCACGGTAAGACTTCGCTGTTGGACGCGATCCGCGACGCGAATGTCACCTCTGGCGAAGCTGGCGGGATCACGCAACACATCGGTGCTTATCAGGTGACCACGAAAGACGGGGCAGTTCTGTCGTTCCTCGACACTCCGGGCCACGCGGCGTTTACGTCGATGCGGTCGCGCGGTGCTCAGGTGACGGATATCGTTGTTTTGGTTGTCGCGGCAGATGATGCGGTGATGCCGCAGACGATCGAAGCGATCAACCACGCCAAAGCGGCGAAGGTGCCGATGATCGTGGCGATCAACAAGGTCGACAAGCCAAGCGCGAACCCGACAAAGGTTCGGACTGACCTGCTGCAACACGAAGTGGTTGTGGAACAGATGTCTGGTGACGTGCAGGACGTGGAAGTGTCTGCGCATACCGGTCAGGGCCTTCCTGAACTGCTTGAAGCGATTGCGTTGCAGGCGGAAATCCTCGAACTCAAGGCGAACCCGGATCGGGCGGCGCAGGGTGCGGTGATTGAAGCGCAGCTGGACGTAGGTCGTGGCCCGGTGGCGACGGTTCTGGTTCAGAACGGCACATTGCGTCAGGGCGATATTTTTGTTGTGGGTGAGCAGTACGGCAAGGTCCGTGCGCTGATCAACGACAAGGGCGAGCGCGTTAAAGAGGCTGGTCCGTCTGTGCCTGTTGAGGTTCTGGGTCTGAACGGCACACCCGAAGCGGGTGACGTGCTGAACGTGACCGAGACTGAAGCACAGGCGCGTGAGATCGCGGAATACCGTGCCAACGTCGCGAAAGAAAAGCGTGCGGCACTGGGTGCTGCAACGACGCTTGAACAGCTGATGAAGAAGGCGAAGGACGACGAGAACGTCTCTGAGCTTCCTGTGCTGGTCAAAGCGGACGTGCAGGGTTCTGCCGAAGCGATTGTTCAGGCGCTGGAGAAGGTCGGCAACGACGAAGTGCGCGTGCGCGTGCTGCATTCGGGCGTTGGTGCCATCACTGAAACCGATATCGGCCTTGCCGAAGCGTCGGGTTGTCCGGTCATCGGGTTTAACGTGCGTGCCAATGCGTCGGCGCGGAACACCGCGAACCAGAAGGGTGTCGAGATTCGCTATTACAGCGTGATCTACGACCTTGTGGATGATGTGAAAGCGGCAGCCTCGGGTCTGCTGAGCGCCGAGATCAAGGAAACCTTTATCGGGTATGCCGAAATCAAGGATGTCTTCAAGGTGTCGAACGTCGGCAAGGTTGCGGGCTGTCTTGTTACCGAAGGTGTGGCACGCCGCAGCGCCGGTGTGCGCCTGCTGCGCGACAACGTGGTGATCCACGAAGGCACGCTGAAGACACTCAAACGCTTCAAGGACGAAGTGACCGAAGTGCAGTCGGGTCAGGAATGCGGTATGGCATTCGAAAACTACGAAGATATTCGCCAAGGCGACGTGATCGAAATCTTCGAACGTCAGGAAGTCGAACGCAAGCTGGACTAAGCGTGTGTTTGCCAGAAACAGAAAAGGGCAGCGTCACCGCTGCCCTTTTTCTTTTCCGGTATGTGCTGCGATCAAGCTGGGCTTACAACCGGCAAACCTGTGAAGATTCGATTTCCGACACGCACACTGATGCGTCCATCGGGCAGGGTCTTTTCAAGGATCCCCTGCACAGACATGCAACTTCCAACGATGATTGTTTTCAACACGTCAAATCTCCCCCAAGTCCTGACATGTTTTTGTTAGATTGTTGCTAAAGCGGTTCCAGCGTTCATTGAATCAAAGGGGATTGAACGAACCCGCTAACGCGGGATGGGCGTCGCTATTGGCGGGAATGGCCTCCTGATGGGAAGGTTTGGTTGCTGAGACCAACCTTTGAACAGGAGACCATCC
>JANSYF010000080.1 GCA_024742575.1 Paracoccaceae bacterium
ACGCGGGCTGGCCTCGATCGCGGCGCGGGAATAGCCGTGATGCGTGCGGCGCTCCATCACTTCCTGTGCGGTCAGGCCGAAGAGGAAGAAGTTTTCCGACCCGACATGATCACGGATTTCCACGTTCGCGCCGTCCAGCGTACCGATGGTCAGCGCACCGTTCAGGGCGAACTTCATGTTGCCGGTGCCCGACGCCTCTTTGCCCGCAGTCGAGATCTGTTCGGACAGGTCCGCGGCTGGGATCAGCCGTTCGGCCATCGTGACGTTGTAGTTGGGTGGATACACGATTTTGAGCTTATCGCCGGTGATGGGGTCAGTGTTGATCGCATGTGCCACGTCATTGATCAGGCGGATGATGTCTTTGGCCACAAAATATCCCGGCGCTGCCTTGCCGCCGAAAATCTTCACACGGGGTGTCCAGTCTGCGTTCGGGTTATCGCGCATGTCGTTCCACAACGCGACAGTCTCCAAAAGGTTCATCAATTGGCGTTTGTATTCGTGAATCCGCTTGATCTGCACGTCGAACATCGCGTCAGGGTCAAGCGTCACGCCCATCGTTTGACCGATCCAGTTCGACAGGTTGACCTTGTTTTCGCGCTTGGACGCGGTGAAGGCTTCGATAAACGCCGCATCATCCCGCATGGATTTGAGCGCGGTCAGCTTTTCCAGATCAGCCACCCAGTATTCACCGATGGTGTCAGTGATCAGATGGCGTAGCGATGGGTTGCAGCCATAAAGCCAGCGGCGCGGCGTGATGCCGTTGGTCTGGTTGATGATCCGGGTCGGGTGAATGCGGTGCAGGTCGGCAAAAACCGTTTCCTTGACCAGTTCGGTGTGCAGCGCAGACACGCCGTTGACCTTGTGCGCCATAATGAACGCCAGTTCCCCCATGCGGACATCGCCGTGCTCTAGAATGCGTGGGCTGTCGGGGTGTTCTGTCTGATGCGCGTGGTCGATGGCGCGGATGATCTCAAGATGACGCGGCAGAATGCGGCCCATCAGATGTTCGCTCCACCGTTCAAGCGCTTCGGGCAGCAGGGTGTGGTTGGTGTAGGCCAGACATTTGCGCGCGAGCGGGATTGCCTCGTCCATCGGGATCTCGTGCTCGTCCACCAGAATGCGCACCAGTTCCGGACCAGCGATGGCCGGGTGCGTGTCGTTCAATTGGATCGCCACGTAATTGGGCAGCGCGCGAATATCGTCGTGGTCTTTCAAATAGCGGCGCAGCAGGTCCATAAGCGACGCGGCGGTAAAGAAATACTCTTGCTTGAGACGCAGTTCCTTTCCGCTTTCGGTGGTGTCGTCGGGATACAGCACCCGGCTGATCGTGCGTGCCAGCGCCTCAGACCGACCGGCGGACAGGTAATCCCCCCGGTTAAAGCTTTCGAGGTCGAACTCCTTGGCAGGCTCCGCTGACCACAGGCGAAGGGTGTTGCCCCACTCGCCTTTCCAGCCGACAACGGGGGTGTCATGGGCTGTGGCCATCACCACCTCACCGTGATGCCAATAAGCCTTGCCGTCGTGGTGTTCGACATGCCCGCCAAAGCCGATCTTGTATCGCGACTCCGGTCGTTCGAATTCCCACGCATGGCGCTGCGTTAGCCATGTTTCGGGCTTTTCCACCTGCTGTCCTTGCGCAAAGCTTTGCTCGAACAGCCCGTGTTCATAGCGGATGCCATAGCCAAAAGCCGGGATGCCCAGCGTGGCCAGCGAGTCCATGAAACACGCCGCCAACCGCCCCAGCCCGCCATTGCCTAGCGCCGCATCTGGTTCGTCATGCACGATGGTGTCGTAGTCCTGACCCAGCTCGTCAATCGCCGTCTTGACTGTGTCTTCCATCTGCAGGTTCGAGATCATGTCTTCGATCAACCGCCCGATGAGAAACTCCATCGACAGGTAATAGACCCGCTTGGGCGAGGCGGCGTAGGTTTCCTTGGTCGACCGAAACCACGCTTCGACCATCTGGTCGCGCAAGACAAGCGACAGCGCGATGCGCCAGTCATAGGTCGATGCGTTCTCGGCATCTTTGCCCAGCGAGTATTTAAGGCGGTTCAGAATATCGTTTTTCATGGTCATCTGGATGGGTTCCAAGGTCGGGGCATAAATTACGGTAGCGCTAACATTGCTTCGTATACGTAACTTATGTCAATTTACTACTGATAGCTATAAAATTTACGCGCGTAAAATTGCGGTGTCGGCAATGTCAAATTCAGAGATCAGTAAGGATTCACCAAAGTTCTCAAGCCATTGTCAACAATTTCAGAGTGCTTGCAACGGACGAGTCTGAGCACCAACCGTGTCAAAATTGTCTACCGAAAGCCACCTTTCAAAGCGCATCCTAAGCTTTGGCCACTCTTTGTCGAGAATCGAAAACCATGCGGTATCGCGATTTCGGCCCTTGTAGTGGGTCGCCTGCCGAAACGTCCCTTCATAAGTGAAGCCCAATCGTTCGGCTGCCTTGCGAGAGGGCGCGTTGAGGGCGTCGCATTTCCATTCGTAGCGACGATAGCCCAGCTCATCAAAAACGCGCTGCATCATCAGGAACTGAAACTCGGTTGCAGCGCGGGTGCGTTGCAGGGCGGGGGACAGGTTGATGTACCCAATCTCGATGCTGGAACTGACTGGGGCAACACGCAAATAGCTCGCGTGACCCACAGCACGACCATCGACAAGGATCGCATGCATCAGCGGATCATCCCAGGATACCGCTTCTTTAACCCACGCGCGAAATTCGGCGGGGTCGTGGTAAGGGCCGTTCGGCAGGTAGGTCCAGATGCGATCCTCTGTGTCCGCGCGAAAGGCGTGATAAAGATCGTCCGCGTGATCCAGCGAAAGCGGTACCACAGAACAATATCGCCCCACCATATCGGTGCGCCGCGGCACCGGGCGGGGCGACGTGTCGGCAAGAGGTAAGCCGACGGGTTGGGCCAGCGCGTTAAGGCGCTGGCCCGTGATCAGGGGATCACTCACCCAAATTCGCGACCCAAGGCTTCGTCAACCGATGCAATGATCTGGTTGATGTCGTCCTTGGTGACGATCAGTGCCGGGCTGAAGCACAGCGTGTTGTTGTAACCGGGCAGGGATCGGTTGGTCGCGCCGATGATGATGCCTTGCTGCATGCAGTCGGCCACAACCTTTTGCACCCGCTTTTCGGCCATCGGCTTGCGGCTCTCGCGGTCTTCGACCAGTTCGGCCCCAAGGAAAAGACCCTTGCCGCGCACGTTGCCGATGACAGTGTGCTTGTCGGCCAGCGCGTGAAGCTGGTCCAGCATATAGTCGCCCATCGCCGTGGTGTTATCCAACAAACCTTCGTCTTCGATGATGCGCATGTTTTCCAGCGCCGCTGCCGGGCCAGCCGTGCAGCCGCCAAAGGTCGAAATGTCACGGAAGTAGTTCATCGGATCGTCGGCGTTGTCCTTGAACATCGAGAACACGTCTTCGGTGGTCACAAGGCAGGCAATCGCGGCATAGCCTGACGCCACACCTTTGGCCATGGTTACCATGTCGGGCTGCACGCCGTAGTGCTGATAGCCGAACCATGTGCCCGTGCGGCCCACGCCGCAGACCACTTCGTCGATATGCAGCAGGATGTCGTACTTGCGGCAAATCTCTTGCACGCGGTCCCAATAGCCCTGCGGCGGGGTGATGACGCCACCACCAGCGGTCACCGGCTCAAGGCAGAGCGCGCCGACGGTGTCGGGGCCTTCGCGCAGGATCACCTGTTCGATCTGGTCAGCAGCCCATTCGCCGTAATTTTCGGTCGGAGCACCCTGATCACCCGCGCGGTACTCAAGGCAATGCGGCACCCGCACGAAACCGGGTGTGAACGGTCCATACTGCGCGTTGCGTTCGTCCTGACCACCGGCCGACAAACAGCTGATGGTGGTGCCGTGGTAATCGCGGTCACGATAGAGGATCTTGTGCTTATTGCCGCCATAGCGCTTGTGCGCGATCTGGCGGACCATTTTGAACGCCTTCTCGTTCGCCTCAGAACCCGAGTTGGTGTAGTAAACACGGGACATGCCCGGCATCTTGGAGATCAGCTTTTCCGAGAACAGCGCACCCGGGATCGACCCAGCGGACCCGGCAAAATAGTTCAGCTTCAAAAGCTGGTCATAAACCGCCTTAGCGATGCTTTCGCGCCCGTAGCCCACGTTCACCGTCCAGACACCACCGGACACGGCATCCAGATGCTCTTTGCCTTTCTGGTCCCAGACCCGCATGCCTTTGCCCTCGACAATGATCCGGGGATCATTTGTCTCGAACGGCTTGTGCTGGATCAGGTGGTGCCAGACATGGGCGCGGTCGGCTTCAACCACGTGGGAAAGATCGTTTTGGGACAATGTACCGTCCATGGTCGTCACCTCCGTTTGAGAATCAAAATGGGCCGGATGCAACAATCGCTCTGGCGCCATCATCTTGATCAGAACAAGTGTCTGACGTTAGGGCCAGACCTCTTGCACAGATAAGTCCACATTTAACGGTGTAGTTGGCCGTTCTGCCAAACGGGTCAGCAGATCAGGAATCGTCCGATGCCGAAGGTTCTACCGGTGCGCCATTGATCATCTCAAGAACCAAGGCGACCTGAGTATTCAACCAGACGCGAAGCTGGTCCACCAAAGCCACATAAGAGTCGAGCGCACCTTTGAGCTGTGGGATTGCTTCACCGATCTGTGTCGCATTCCAATACAGCGCTGCTGCAATGGCAAATAGGATGATGGTATAAAGAAAACCACGTCCGAACCCGCCGGACGGTTCTTCGTCATCTTCAAGATCGGCTTGAACACTTCGCACTTCGCTGCGCTCGTTGGACGCGCGCAAGGTCTGGTTGATCTCTTCTACGTCCGGCAGCATGTCGCGACGGGATTTTGGGCGGTCTGCAACGGCTGAGGCAGCAGCGGCCACTGCGGCCGCCTCTGGGTCTTCGCCGCGCAATTTTCGCATCCGTTCTTGCGCCTGACGGGCGCGTTTTGCAGCCTCGTCTTCGGGTTCTTGCAGTCCAAGGTCTGGTTGTTCCTCAATCCCACCAAAATCGGTCTCGCGGGCGCGGGCCTCAATCTCGGCCTCTTCACGCAGGATGTCGGCAACCGACGGATCAAGCTCGCGACGTTTGGGTGGTGCTGGCGGTGCAGAACTGCCCGGGGCGGCTTCTTGGTTAACGGATGGCCGTCCATCTACATCGGAATCCACCTCGGGATGCCATACTGCATCTTTGGATGCCTTCGCTTCGGCGTCCTGTGCGTCTGGTGTGTTGCTGGTGTCGTGTGCCTGAAACCACGTGTTGCCACAGTTGGAACATTGTACATCCCGACCGTCCTCGGGAATGACATCGTCCGGGACTTCGTACTGCGCCCCACAACTTGGACATTTCAGCCGCATTTTGCCTTTTGCCCCTACTCAGCTGGCCTAAGTTTTATGGCCAGCCCACCATCTGCTAGTTGAAACCGAACAATAAGCGCGGGTTTCCGCATGTAAATGCCCAAAGTGACCGTTCCGGCGCATTGAAACCCGCAAGATGCTCAGGCACAACAACGTCGAACCAGTGGCAGGAACAGACCGCCGTGATCGAGTTGGAAAATGTAGCCTATAGTTATGGCGGCGGAGAATTGTTGACTGACATGACCCTGAATGTCGCGCCGGGGTCGTTTCATTTCCTCACCGGTCCGTCTGGCTCTGGGAAAACCACCTTCCTCAAGCTGTGCTATGGCGCGTTGCAGGCAACCTCCGGGCATGTCCGGTTGTTTGACCGGGATGTTCGTGGGCTGAGCCGTGATGACGTGGCCATCCTGCGCCGCAAGATCGGTGTCGTGCATCAGGATTGCCAGTTTCTCGACCACCTTCCAGTGACAGAAAACGTGGCTTTGCCGCTGACCGCGTCTGGGCAAGACCCGAATGGCGTGGATGCCAATCTCAAGGAATTGCTGGCATGGGTTGGCTTGACAGGACGTGCCGATGCCTTGCCCCCCGAGTTGTCGGGCGGCGAACGCCAGCGTGCAGCTTTGGCGCGTGCTGTCATCATGTCACCTGACGTTATCCTTGCGGACGAACCCACGGGAAACATCGACTGGGAGATGTCGCAGCGCCTTTTGACGCTGCTGGTCGAGCTTAACCGTATGGGCAAGACGATCCTTGTGGCGACCCATGATCTGGGCCTGATCCGCGCCGCCAAAGCGCAGGTGCAGACACGGGTTTTGCGCATTTCGAACCGTCGGCTTCAGATGGCGGGGGCAGACCTGTGAATTTTGACCTGCGGGCGGCAGCCCGAATGCTGAAATTTGACGAACGGGCGGATCGCGTTGTTCCCCCAACCGGGTTCACCGCGCGACTAACGTTGTTCAGCGCCTTTGCGATGTCTTTCCTTGCAGTCTTTGCTTTGGCCCTGTCACTTGCGGCGGGTCGGGTCGCGGATAGGTGGGGCAATGAACTGGCACAATCTTCGACCATCCGCATCTCTGCCCCGGCCGGTGAGGTTGCAACCCAAACCGAAGCGGCGCTGCGTGTGTTGCGCACAACGCCCGGCATCGTCGATGCCAGTGCGCTGACACTGGATGAACAACGGGCATTGCTCAGCCCGTGGTTCGGGGCCGATCTGCCGATTGATGATCTGCCGCTGCCGCAACTGATCGATATCGTTGAAACCGAAGAAGGCTATGACGCGGCGGGTCTGCGCCTGCGTCTTGCCGCTGAAGCACCAGCTGCCGTGCTGGACGATCATGCCCGCTGGCGGCGTCCGTTGATTGATGCAGCGTTCCGGCTGCGGCTTTTGGGGTGGCTGTCGATCCTACTGATCGCGACTGCCGCTGCCGCCATGGTGACGCTTGCTGCAAATGCTGCACTTGCCGCCAACGCACAGGTGATTGCCGTATTGCGACTCGTGGGGGCAAAGGACACCTACATCGCCAGCGCCTTTGTCCGACGCTTTGCCTTGCGCGCTTTGACAGGTGCTGCGTTCGGCACGCTGACCGGCATTATCGCGCTGGTGCTGGTACCGTCAGGCAGCGATTCCGCAGGGGTGCTCACCGATCTAAGCATTCAAGGCATCGGCTGGGTTTGGGTGGTGCTGATCCCGCCGCTGTCAGGGCTAGTCGCGTTTGCGGCTACGCGCTATGCAGCTGGGCGCGTTTTAGAGGGTTTGGCTTGATGGCATATGCAATTCAGTGGGTTCGCTCGCTGTTATTCGTGATCTCGGTCTATGTAGCGATCGCGGTGGTTGGCCTAGGGCTGTTCCCATGGGCAGTGGTGTCACGCAAAGGCGCGCGGGCAGGCTGCATGAACGTCTGTTATTTCGTGCGCTGGGCCGCGCCGTGGATGATTGGGCTCAAGACCGAAATCCGCGGCACACCGCCCGACTATGAATGCATCGTCGCGTCTAAACACCAAAGCTTTTTGGACGTGTTTCTTGTCTTCTCGGCCGTGCCTGCGGGCAAGTTCATCATGAAAAGCATCCTCAAATATGCTCCCATCGTCGGCCAATACGGGTTGCGCATCGGCTGTATCCCTGTCGATCGGGGCAAACGGGCTGTCGCCATCAAACAGATGGTCGACGGTGTCAAAAAAGGTACGACCACACCGGGTCAGCTGATCATCTATCCGCAGGGCACGCGGATCGCGCCCGGTGTGAAGGCACCCTACAAGATCGGGACGGCTGTGCTTTATGAACAGTTGGGCCAACCCTGCGTGCCAGTGGCGGCGAATGTCGGACTGTTCTGGCCCAAGCGTGGCATTTACCGCAAGCAGGGGACGGCTGTGGTCGAATTCCTTGAGCCGATCCAACCGGGTCTGCCGCGCGACGCATTTCTGAAACTTCTGGAAGACCGAATCGAAACCGCGTCCAACCGACTGAACGAGGAGGCAGGGTTCCATGCGCCGCATTGAAACCATAGCCGATCTTGAAGCGCTTTACGACGATGCCGTGCCTGCATCTTTAAGCAAGGTCGCTGATCACTTAACCCCCAGCTATCGCCGCTGGGTCGAGGCTGCTCGGTTCTGCGTCATCTCGACTGCCGGATCACGTGGCACTCACGGCACGCCGCGTGGGGATATCGACCCTGTGGTGCGGGTTGCGGATCCGCGCACGATCCTGTTGCCGGATTGGCGCGGCAACAACCGGTTGGATGCGCTGCGCGATCTGGTTGAGGACCCGCGCATCGCGTTCCTGTTCATGATCCCCGGCACCAAGACGACGGTGCGGGTCAATGGCCGCGCGTGGATCACGGACGATTCCGAGCTGCGCGTGACGTTCGAGAAAAATAACATCCTTCCCGCTACGGTAATCGTGACCGAAGTGTCCGAGGTTTACACCCAATGTGCCAAAGCGCTCATGCGCTCGGGCCTGTGGGACGGCGCACCTTTGCCCGAAGGGCTGCCGACAGTGGGTGAGATCCTTGCCAATATGACCGATGGCGCGCTGGGCGGGCCGGACTATGACGCGAATTACGAAGAATACGCCATTCCGCGTATGTGGTGATCAGCGGTGCTGGTCGATCAGCACCGGATTGCCATCGGGGTCGGTCAGGACGATATGCGCGGGGCCTGTGCCTTTGGGGTCGGTTTCCACGTCCAGCATCAAGCCTTTTGATTTCAGGTCCGCCTGTATGGTGCGGACATCCATGAAGTCGTCGAGCGGTTGCGCCGATTGATCCCAGCCGGGATTGAAGGTCAGGGTGTTCTTGTCGAACATGCCTTGGAACAGTCCCAAGACGGTGTCGCCGTTCTTGAGTATAAGCCAACCCGCGTCGGCGTCGCCGCCAAAGGTCTCAAACCCAATCGTTTCATAAAATGTCTTCGAGGCGGAGAGGTTTTTCACCGCGAGGCTCATGGAAAATGCGCCAAGATGCATGTTCTGTCCTTTCCCTGTGCTGACACCGAGTGAGCGTAGCACAAAACCCGACCGTTCGGGCGGTTTCTAAAACCTTAACACGTGGAATGCAGGGTGCTGTCACGTTGCGCAACGAGCGGAAAGGGTCACTCCCACACCGCGACAGACATGATGGTTTTCCGTATTGGCGGTGACGCGCCGACCTTGAGAAACCGGTTTCACGAAGGCCCGGAGACGAGACGGGCACAGGTCCGGGGAGCGATCCCCGATAGTTCGGAAGACCGTCAGCCCAACGGGGCGGCGCCGCTTCTTTCAGAGATCACGAAAGGCTCTTCAAAGAGCCTTTGTAACGCGGTGTCGAAACCGCGTTTGCAAGCGCGTTGACACGCGCTTGGGAGACGCCTTTTCGAAAAGGCGTCCCCCAAAACATGCGTTTACATATGGATAGCACCGTCGCCGCAAGCCAGCGCGGCTTCGCGTACCGCCTCGGAATAGGTCGGGTGCGCGTGACAGGTCAGCGCTAGATCCTCGGCCGACGCACCGAACTCCATCGCCACACAGATCTCATGGATCAGGTCACCCGCCATCGGACCAATGATGTGCGCGCCAAGAATGCGGTCTGTGTTCTTGTCGGCGAGGATCTTCACGAAACCATCAGCGGCAAAGTTCGCCTTGGCGCGACCATTGCCCATGAAGCTGAACTTGCCGACCTTGTAGTTCCGGCCCGCTTCCTTGAGTTGCTCCTCGGTCTGGCCGACATTGGCCACCTCGGGGTGGGTGTAGATCACGCCCGGAATGACGCCGTAATTCACATGCCCCGCCTTGCCCGCGATCACCTCGGCGCAGGCCATGCCTTCGTCTTCGGCCTTGTGGGCCAGCATGGGGCCATCGATGCAGTCGCCAATCGCATAGATGCCTTTGACATTGGTCTGCCAATGGCTGTCGGTCTTGATCTGACCGCGCTGTGACATCTCGATCCCCAGCGCATCAAGGCCCAGCCCGTCTGTATAAGGACGACGACCTGTTGAGACGAGCACCACATCCGCGTCCATCGTGTGTTCGCTGTCATCCTTGCGCAGTTTGTAGGTGACTTTGGCCTTGGACTTGCTGGCATCGACAGATTGCACCGCCGCGCCAAGGGTGAATTTCAGCCCCTGTTTCTGCAACAGTTTCTGGAAGGTCTTTTGCACCTCGCCATCCATGCCGGGGGTGATGGCATCGAGGAATTCGATCACTTCGACTTCGGTGCCCAGACGGCTGTAGACCGAGCCCAGTTCCAGACCGATCACACCCGCGCCAATGACGATCATCTTTTTCGGGATCTTCGGCAGTGTCAGCGCGCCGGTGGAGGTGACGACGACCTTTTCGTCGATCTCGATGCCGGGCAGGGAAGACGCCTCGGAGCCGGAGGCCACGATGATGTTCTTGGCGTCATGCACCTCTTCGCCGACCTTGACTTTGCCCGCTTCGGGGATGGAGCCCCAGCCCTTGAGCCAGTCGATCTTGTTCTTCTTGAACAGGAATTCGATGCCTTTGGTGTTCTGGCCGATCACGTCGTCCTTGTAAGCGAGCATCTGTTTCCAGTCGACGGATGGCGATTTGCCCTTGAGGCCCATCTTGGCGAAGTTGTGCTCGGCCTCGTGTAACTGGTGGCTGGCGTGCAGCAGCGCCTTGGACGGAATACAGCCGACGTTCAGGCAGGTACCGCCCAAGGTCTCGCGGCCTTCGACGCAAGCGGTTTTCAGACCCAGCTGCGCGCAGCGGATCGCGGCCACATAGCCGCCGGGGCCTGAGCCGATGACGATGACGTCGTATTGTGCCATTTTGCGGTGTCCTTTTTGGTCTGTCGATTGGGGGCCAGCCCCCAAACCCCAGGAGTTTAGGGGCAAGATGAAGCTACATAAGTGCGCTGAGTAGCAGGTAGAGCGTGGCTGCGAAACCAATCACCCAGATCAGGGAGCGCCACGGCACCCAGCCGAAGACATAGGCGGGCACGTAGAGGACCCGGGCGGCGAGGTAGATGGCGCAGGCGATGGCGGTGCTGCCGTCGCCCTGACCGGAATACGTGACCACCATGACGGCGATGCCGAAAAGGATCAGCCCTTCGAAATGGTTGTTCATCGCCCGTTGCAAACGACCTGCTTTGCCGGTGAGCTGCACTTGTTCGTCCCGCGGGCCAAGCGCCTTTTTCGCGCCGACCTGCAATTGCGCGGTGATTGAATAGCCCACGAATTGCAGGACTTGCAGCAGGGCGGCGAGAATGAGGGCTGTGAGTTCGGGGGTCATGGGCGTATCCCGTGGTGCGTGAGATCACGCACCCTACGCTGTGGTAGGGTGCGTGCTTGCACGCACCGTGTTTACAGATCCATCAGCAACCGTCGCGGATCCTCGAGTGCTTCTTTCACGCGGACGAGGAAGGTCACGGCGCCTTTGCCGTCGACGATGCGGTGGTCGTAGCTGAGGGCGAGGTACATCATCGGGCGGATCTTGATTTCGCCGTTGATGACCATCGGGCGGTCTTGGATTTTGTGCATGCCGAGGATGCCCGATTGCGGCGGGTTGAGGATCGGCGAGGACATGAGCGAGCCGTAGACACCGCCGTTGGAGATGGTGAAGGTACCGCCCTGCATTTCCGCCATGCTGAGCTTGCCATCGCGGGCGCGGCGGCCCTTTTCGGCAATCGCTTTCTCGATCTCGGCAAAGCTCATCTGGTCGGCATCACGGATGACCGGAACCACCAGACCCTGCGGCGTGCCTGCGGCGACGCCCATGTGGACGAAGTTCTTGTAGACGATGTCGGTGCCGTCGATCTCGGCATTCACTTCTGGCACTTCTTTCAAAGCGTGGCAGCAGGCCTTGGTGAAGAAGGACATGAAGCCGAGGCGGACGCCGTGCTTCTTCTCGAAGAGGTCTTTGTATTCTTTGCGCAACGCCATCGTTTCAGTCATGTCCACCTCGTTATAGGTGGTCAGGATCGCGGCGGTGTTCTGCGCGTCTTTGAGGCGGCGGGCGATGGTCTGGCGCAGGCGGGTCATCTTGACCCGTTCTTCGCGTGCGGCGTCATCGGCGCTGACCGGTGCGCGGGGGGCGGACGCGGGGGCCGAGGTCTGTGCGGCGGGTGCGCTGGATGCGGCGGCCACGGCTTTGGCCACGTCTTCCTTCATCACGCGGCCATCGCGACCCGAGCCCTGAACCTGATCGGCGGAGAGGCCCGCTTCGGCCATGGCTTTCTTGGCGGAGGGGGCATTTTCCACGTCGCCGCTTGCGCGACCCTGACCGGCACTGGGTGTCGTGTACTGTTCGCCACCCGCAGCATCGCTGCCCGGCACGCTTGGCGCGGCAGAAGCGCCTGCGCTGCCACCGATCACGCCAAGCTTGCCACCGGCGGCAACGGTTGCGCCTTCAGCAGCGACGATTTCGGACAGCACGCCAGCGGCTGGGGCGGGCACTTCGACCGAGACCTTATCGGTTTCCAACTCGCAGAGCATTTCGTCCTGCGCGACGGTGTCGCCGACTTTTTTGAACCAAGTCGAGACAGTCGCCTCGGACACGGATTCACCCAAAGTGGGGACCATGACGTCAACCGATTTGCCACTGTCGTCCGAAGCCGCAGCTGTCGCTGCCGGAGCTGCGGCCTTGGCGGGCGTTGCCGCAGCTGCGCCACCTTCGGCAATGTTGGCGAGCAGGGCATCGACGCCAACGGTTTCGCCTTCACCGGCGACGATGTCGGCCAGTGTGCCAGCAGCGGGCGACGGCACTTCGACCGTCACCTTGTCGGTTTCCAGTTCACACAGCATTTCATCCACGGCAACGCTGTCGCCCGGTTTCTTAAACCATGTGGCGACCGTGGCTTCTGTCACGGATTCACCCAAGGTGGGCACACGCACTTCGGTTGTCATGTCTTAGTTCCCTTCGATCGTCAGCGCGTCGTTCACGAGCGCGGCTTGCTGTGCTTTGTGTTGGCTGGCCAGACCCGTTGCCGGGGAGGCCGATGTGGCGCGGCCCACGTAGCGGGGGCGCAGGTGCTTGGCGTTGATGCGGCCCAGAACCCATTCGAGGTTCGGTTCCATGAACGTCCAGCCGCCTTGGTTCTTAGGTTCTTCCTGACACCAGATCATCTCGGCCTGCGGGAAGCGTTCTAGTTCCTTGACCGCCGAGATGGCCGGGAATGGATAGAACTGTTCGAACCGCAGGATGTAGACGTCGTCGATGCCGCGGGCGTCGCGTTCTTCGAGAAGGTCGTAGTAGACTTTGCCCGAACACATCACGACGCGCTTGATCTTGTCGTCGCTGACCAATGTGGTGTCCGAGTTGCCATATTGCGCATCGTCCCACAGCACGCGGTGGAAGCTGGACCCGGTGGTGAATTCCTCAGTCTTGGAGACCGCCAACTTGTGACGCAGAAGCGACTTCGGTGTCATCAGGATCAACGGCTTGCGG
>JANSYF010000082.1 GCA_024742575.1 Paracoccaceae bacterium
AAAGCCTGCCGAAAACGCTCTTTCCCCATAGGTGGCGCCCAGCACCCGCGGCTTCTTCCCTGAGAGGTTTTTCGACGCGGGCCACGCTCACGCCCAGCCGATACCCCGCGCAATGGCCCGCGTCGAAAAACCTTCATCACACCAGCCATTCGCCGCGTTGCATAGCCTCTACTCCACCGCCCGATACCAAGCCACGATCTGCGCCCGCGCCTCGGCATCCATCTGGATCGCATTCGGTGGCGGCATGGCGTGGGATCGCCCAGCCTGCAGATAAATCTGCTGCGCGTTCTGCGCCACGTCCACCTCGGTCTCCAGATACACACCCTTGGGCGCCCAGCGAATGCCGTCCCACAAAGGTTCGCGCGCGTGGCACATTGAACAATTGCCCTGCACCACGTTATAGGCATCCTCGAACCCATCGGCGGACGCAAAGCGCATCTCGAACTCGGTCATCGGACGCTCTGCCGCTTCGTCATAGGTCTCTGACCCGCCCAGCGTCGACAGCCACGCGATGGTGACAAAGATCACCCCCGTCACTGCCCAAGTCCAGTTCGGCTGGCCTGTGCCCGCATGCATGGAGTTGAAGTAGTGCCGGATCGTCACCCCCATCAGGAACACAAGTGACGCAATCAGCCACGCGAACTCGGTTCCAAAGGCCAGCGGGTAGTGGTTCGACAGCATCAGGAAGATCACCGGCAACGTCAGGTAGTTATTGTGGGTCGACCGCAGCTTGGCAATCTTGCCGTACTTGGGATCCGGCGTGCGACCCGCTTTCAAATCCGCAACGACGATCCGCTGGTTCGGCATGATGATGAAGAACACATTGGCCGTCATGATTGTCGCCGTGAACGCCCCCAGATGCAGCAGCGCTGCGCGCCCCGTGAACACCTGATCATAGCCCCACGCCATCACCACGAGGATGGCAAACAGAAGTAGCATCAGCACCGTCGGCTGTTCGCCCAGCGCGGATTTGCACAGGAAATCATAAAGCAACCAGCCGATGGTCAGCGAAAGTGCAGAAATCACGATGCCCTGCCACAGCGCCAGATCAGCCTTGGTTGGGTCCAGCAGGAACAATTCGCCCCCAACCCAATAGACGATTATCAACAGGGCAGCTCCGGAAACCCACGTGATATAGCTCTGCCACTTATGCCAGATCAGATGCTCTGGCATGTTTTCAGGTGCAACCAAGTATTTCTGGATGTGGTAGAACCCACCACCATGTACCTGCCACTCCTCGCCAGACACACCCGCAGGCGCATGCGCAGCCTTCTTGAGCCCAAGATCGAGCGCGATGAAAAAGAACGACGCGCCGATCCATGCCATTGCGGTAATGACGTGCAACCACCGCACCGCAAAGGCGATCCAGTCCCAAAGAACGGCGAAATCATACATGGTAAAAGCTCCGGCTTGACGGGTTTGACCCAGACTATCGGCAGAGGGATTATTCTGCTATTCCAATCAAACTCCAAGCTGTATCAAGAATCTCCGAATAATGTCCTACCTCGACAACATCAGAACCTTCGTTCGTGTCTACGAATTAGGCAGCATGTCCGCCGCTGGGCGCGATTTGCGCATTTCGCCGGCCGTCACTTCGACACGGATTGCGCAGCTTGAGGAACATCTGTCCGTCCGCCTGTTCCAGCGCACCACCCGCAACCTGACACCGACCGAACAGGGACGGCTGTTCTACGCCGGCGCCGTCGAAGTGCTCGAAGCGGTCGAATCAGCTGAGGCGCAAGTCGTCGACATCACAGAAAAGCCCCGCGGGTCGATCTACGTCGCCGCCCCCTTGGGTGTCGGACGTCGCCTGATCGCGCCGCAGGTGCCAGCGTTCATCGAACAGTACCCCGAGGTGTCCGTACGGTTGCGCCTCACGGACCGTAAGGTTGACCTGACCACCGAAGGTCTGGACCTCGCGATCTTTCTTGGCGAACCCGAAGACAGCACGCTGCGTATTCGCAAGATCGCCGATGTCGATCGCGTGCTGTGTGCCGCACCCGGCTATATCAAAGCCCGTGGCATGCCCAATTCTGGCGACGATCTTCTGAGCCAGAACCACGAATGCCTGAACCTGCGCTTTCCGGGGGCCACCGAATTCCAATGGCGGCTACAAACCAGTGATGGACCCAAGAGATTCAAGGTCCGGGGGCGGTTCGAATCCGATGATGGCGACGTGCTGACCGACTGGGCGCTTGACGGTCAGGGCATCGCGCTCAAACCCGTGTTCGAAGTTGCCGACCACCTGCGCGCCGGGCATCTTGTCGCTGTTGCCAAAGACACACCGCCGGTTCCGGTACAGATGGCCTGCCTGTTTACCCATCGGCGCAGGCAGGATCCTAAAACCCGGCTTTTCATGGATTTTGTCATCGGCCGCATCGGGACGGCGATCAAAAGCGCCTGAACGATGGTGCCCAAACGCCGCGACTGCCCTGCACGTGCCAGAAAGGCCAAGCAGCGCAATCGTATTTTCCGCTTACTGTGTTGAACAGTGACCCGCAAAACAAACCAAAGATGGTAGGTCAGTTCCGATCTTCTGCGCTTGACCCGTATTCAAGCCAAGTTCGTTCTTCGGGCGACAGATGCGCATCCATTATCGCATCATAGGCTGCCACCTCGGCCTCAGTCAGCTCGCCATGCCATTGGCCGTTGGTACCGCTGTTAAAGAAGTCCGAATCCGACTTCATGAAGCCCTTGCCACCCGAGGGTGCATAGCGGTCAGCATGTGCCTTCATGTTGTCGAATGTCGCGGCCTGAACAAGCTGCTCCATCACCTCATCGGGATATGATATGCCCAACAGAGTGGCGACCCTTGCAAACGTCCCCGCCAAATCACGCTTCATGTCGGCATAATGGAACAGCGTCACATTGGGGCGCTCGGCAACGGCCTTGGCGGCCAAGTAGTGCCGAAGAATATGCGCCAGAGGCATAGCATCAGTATCGAACCCCTCTGCCCCGCCATCCAGAAATCGACGAAAGGTCACGCCGTCGGTATCTTTCTCGGGAAACCACATGTCGAACCACGGCATCGGGATGTTTCGCACATGTTTCCGGTATGAGAAATGCGCATCTAGCGGGTGCCGGAACACACAGAGATACTGCGCACGATCATCCAGAGGCAGACCGTCCATCGGCGTATGGCTTTTCATGCTGCGCCGATGGGTCATCGCCTCGAGCCGTTCGGCAACCTCCGACATCTCGCGGATGCGGATATCAACCCACGGCATCTTGACCGACAGTTCGGTCTCGACACCGGGATCGCCTGACAACAGCAGCGCAACGATGGTCTGCATCCACGTGGTTCCGCATTTTGGTGGTGTCACGACAAATACGTCGTCTGGCCGGATTTTGACCATATCCCACCGCCTGTTGTCGGTCAGGGGACCAAGGTAAAGCTTTCTGATCGTCATCTTCGGCGCCTCCTGCATGCGGGCAGCATCAGCAAACGACGGGTTTCAAATGGACTCAATAAAAAAACGACACGCGTTTGATCTGGGCCGCAGACAAAAACCAGCGTCGGAATTACAAACCAAAACCATGCATCAGCCATGGGCAATCCAGAAAAAAGCGCACCCCGTTTGACGGGATACGCTAAAGTCTTGATTATTCGCTGCGAACGATTTCGCTGTAATCGCCGCGCAATTGCAGGGTCACAGTGACCGCTTCATCGTCCCGATTGCGCCAGAACCAGCCGTGATCGCCTGCGAACGGGGTCTCGAAACTACCTTCGCCCTCGGTTTTGCCACGGCCCTTTTCGTAAGTGACGTCTTGGCCGCCTGCATGTGCGTGAAGGTCGAAGTTCACCCGTCCGCCTGTCGAGGTCCAAGCGTAAAACAGGGTTGCCCCTTCCTCCATCGTTGCCTTTATCTCGGTGTATTCGCCGGGCGCGAGGGTAAAGGTCACCTCATCTGTCCAAGCTTCCTGTGCCTGAGCAGTTGAGACGAATAGGCCCAAAAGATCATCCATGATCCAAGAAGAGTCGTCGGAGCCGTGCAGCGCTTCATCCGCTGCCGCCTCGGCGGCGAGTTGCTGCTTGATCTCGCCCATTTCGGTGAGGCCAAGAAGACGACCCACCCCGGTCGGGTCCTGACCCAGTTCAGCGGGCATATAGACCATCACGGCGATGGCCACTGCCCCGATGCCAGCGACGATGGATGACCGACGAAGTTGTGCCTTGGTCGGTAGGTCTTCGAGCTTAGGTTGTGGTGCATTGTGCATTTTTTCTTTCCTTATGCGCTGGCCAGATACCCTGCGACCTGAACATAGGTCAGCATGATACCAAGGCCGACCATGATCCAGTTGGCATAGGTGGCTTGTTGCATGAAGTTCGGGCTGCGCCGCCAATACCCCATGACGATGAGAATGACGAAGAGCGCCAGCAATTGCCCGACTTCGACCCCCACGTTGAACGCCAGAAGATTGGCCAAAAGACCGTCTTCGGCAATCTCATATTCAAGGATTTTAGTGGCAAGGCCGGTGCCGTGGAACAGGCCAAAGATCAGCGTTGCCCATTTGGTGTTGGGTTGAAACCCCAGCCATTTCTGGAACAGGCCAAGGTTATCAACCGCTTTGTAGACCACCGACAGGCCGATGATGGCGTCAATGATATAGGCGTTGATGCCCCAGCCGAACCACACGCCCAAGAGCATCGTGATCGAGTGACCCAACGCAAACAGACTGACGTAAATCGCAACGTCCCTCATGTGGTAGAGGAAAAACACGACGCCAAGCAGGAACAGGATATGATCGTATCCCGTGATCATGTGTTTGGCGCCGAGGTAGATGAAGGGGATGATGTTCACCCCCCAAATTTCTTGGATATAGCCCGCGTCACCGGGGGTGACATCATGGGCAAGCAGTGGGCCGGGGATCAGCACCAATAGGGTTAGAATAGCGAGCGAAAGACGCATGACCATGCGCTTTCCACCCTGTGTGATGGGTAACATTGAAGAACTCCGTCAAGATGTGATTGGATCAGATTTGCGCGCACAGGCGCTGCCCGGATCAAATGCGCGGAGGACGTTCTATTCGGAATTGCCGTGTCGGACCGTTCAGCGACAGACGGATACGCCATGTCGTTGTCAACTCCGGGTTTGGCGCAGCCTTATCACCCACGACAAGAAAGGCCTGGCTGTGGTCATGATCGACAACATCGTGGCTATGGCCGTGCATGGCCCAGAAGATGTCTTCCTCAAAGCCATGCGAATGACCGTGGTCCTTAATCATGTCCAGATGTTCTTGGACGGTTTCAATGATCGAAGGTGCATGGCTGAACGATGGCGCGGCAGACCAGATGGCAAGCGACAGGCATAGCACGGTCACAAAAACCTGCTGCATAGACCCCGTTAACGCCTTCATTGAATTGCCCTGCCCAACATGCCCGTTTTCGGTTTACGGATGACACTAGCCATCAGAACAATAGCAAGCAAGCACACCAGCATAATGACGGATGATCTGCTGACCATTGCTCATTCGGGCCCGCAACCCTTGCAGTAAGACCTCAACGAAGTGCCTAGGGTTTAGCTGCCCCGATAGGTCGAATACCCATAGGGCGACAGCAAGAGCGGCACGTGGTAATGCGCGGCGGCGTCCGACATTCCAAAACGGATCGGTACCTCGTCAAGGAACAGCGGATCATCCCCTGCCTGACCGCTGGCCCGAAGGTAATCGCCCGCAAAGAACACCAGCTCGTATGTTCCGGTCTGGAACGTCTCCATTGGCAGGATTGGGCTGTCTGTGCGACCATCCTCGTTGGTCACACTTTCAGCGATCTTGCGATGTGAATTGCCCGAAACCCGGTAAAGCGCAATCTTCAGCCCTGCCGCCGGGCATCCCTTGGCTGTATCCAGAACATGGGTCGTCAAATAGCCGGACATCGTGCTCTCCTCGTGTCTGAGTGCCTCTTTATGCAGCCAACTTTGCAAAATGCGCAAACGATAAGCCATTTGAGACAGCTTTCGGGATTTCTTGAAAAACGATTTGGATTATTCGGATTACACAGACAACCGATCAGGAGGACACCGACGTGCAACGCTACCCCCGTGACATGACAGGATACGGCCCCAACCCACCCAAGGCCAATTGGCCCGGTGGCGCCAAGATCGCCGTTCAGATCGTGATGAACTACGAAGAGGGCGGTGAGAACAACATCCTGCACGGCGACGCCGCGTCCGAGGCGTTCCTGTCCGAGATCACGGGCGCACAGCCGTGGCCGGGCATGCGCCACTGGAACATGGAGTCGCTCTACGAATACGGATCGCGCGCTGGGTTCTGGCGGCTGCACCGGATGATGAAGGACATTCCAATTACCGTCTACGCGGTGACCACCGCCTTGGCCCGTGCGCCGGAACAGGTCGCTGCGATGCGGGACGCAGGTTGGGAGATTGCCTCGCATGGTCTGAAATGGGTCGAACACAAAGACATGCCCGAGGCCGAGGAGCGCGCCCAGATCGTCGAGGCCATTCGCCTGCACACCGAAGTGGTCGGGGAACCGCCCAAAGGCTGGTACACCGGGCGTTGTTCGAACAACACGGTGCGTCTGGTCGCGGAACAAGGCGGGTTTGATTACGTCGCCGACAGCTATGCCGACGACCTGCCCTATTGGTCGCGCTTTGGCGACATCGACCAGCTGATCATGCCCTACACGATGGATTGCAACGACATGCGGTTCGGCATTCAGGCGGGGTTCACCAACGGGGATCAGTTCGAAAGCTATCTCAAGGACAGCTTTGACTACCTCTATGCCGAAGGGGTCGAGGGATCGCCCAAGATGCTCTCCATCGGTCTGCACTGCCGCATAGTGGGCCGCCCCGGCCGCGCCGCCGCGCTGAAGCGCGCGCTGGACTATATGGCCGGGCACGAGGGCGTCTGGTTCGCCACCCGCCAGCAGATCGCGCAGCATTGGGCCAAGGAACACCCCGCGCCGACCGCACAACGCCCATCCGAGATGACCAAAGAGGAGTTCGTCACCGAATTCGGCGGTATCTTCGAACACTCCCCATGGATCGCCGAACGCGCCTGCGCTTACGAATCCGGCCCGACCCATGCCACTGCCCGTGGTGTGCACAGCCTGCTCTGCCGCGCGTTCCGCAGTGCCACGGACGACGAGCGCCTCGGCGTGCTGAACGCGCACCCCGACCTTGCCGGCAAACTGGCCTCTGCGGGTCGCCTGACTGCCGAATCCACTGCCGAACAGGCGGGTGCAGGCCTCGACATGCTGACCGACGACGAACGCGCCACGTTCCAGAAACTGAACGCCGACTACGTCGCACGCCATGGCTTCCCGTTCATCATCGCGGTCAAGGACAACACCAAGGCCAGCATCCTCGACGCGTTCCACCGCCGCATCGAAAACGACCGCGACACCGAATTCGCCGAAGCCTGCCGTCAGGTCGAACGCATTGCCGAACTCCGGCTCTTGGACAAGCTGGGCGCATGAGCCGTCAGATCTTCACAGAGCCGCTGACGGCCACCGCCTTCGCTCCGTTCGGAGACCTGCTCGACTGCGCGGGCGACCCGGACAAACTGATCAATCAGGGCCTCTGCGGCCGCTACCACGACCGCGCAACGCTCGACTTCGCGGATGGTCGCGCCGGGATCAGCCTCTTCAAGGCCGAGCTGCGCAGCCTGCCCTACACGCTCGACCTGCTCGAGCGGCACCCAATGGGCAGTCAGGCCTTTGTGCCCATGAGCCATGATCCCTTTCTGGTGATCGTCGCCCCGGACGACGATGGCGCGCCAGGCACGCCTCGCGCCTTCCTGACCCAAGCGGGACAGGCTATCAACTTTCACCGCAACACGTGGCACGGGGTTCTGACCCCGCTGTCGGGCACCGGCCTTTTTGCCGTCATCGACCGGATCGGGGACGGGACCAATCTGCAAGAATACTGGCTCGACACCCCCTACGAGGTGATCGACGGAAGATAACGAACCGGCTGCCTTTGAGGAGAGGCGTCCGGCAATAAAACAAATGGTTACGAGGGAGAAGGAACCATGTCAGACGCATCCATCGGCACGCCGGAGCAGCTCCGCGATCCGAACTACACACCGCCCATCGCCAAGGCGATTCCGCTGGGCATCCAGCACGTTCTGGCGATGTTCGTGTCCAACGTCACCCCGCCGATCATCGTCTGCGGTGCGGCAGGCTTCGGCTTTGGCTCGAACAGCCCCGATTTCCCGCAGATGATCTATATGATCCAGATGTCAATGTTCTTTGCAGGCATCGCTACTCTGTTCCAGACCATCGGCATCGGCCCGGTCGGTGCGCGCCTGCCCATCGTGCAGGGCACAAGCTTTGCCTTCATCCCAATCATGATCCCGCTGGTCGCGGGCAAGGGTGTTGATGCCATCGCCGTTCTGATGGGCGGTATCCTTGTGGGGGGCCTCTTCCACGCGTTCCTTGGCCTGTTCATCGGCAAATTGCGCTTTGCCCTGCCGCCGCTGGTGACGGGCCTTGTCGTTACGATGATCGGTCTCGCACTGGTCAAGGTCGGCATCCAATACGCGGCAGGCGGCGTTCCCGCTATCGGGACAGAAGAATACGGCTCGCTTCTGAACTGGACCATGGCAGGCACCGTGATTATCGTCACACTGGGGCTCAAGTTCTTCACCCGAGGCATGCTTTCAGTCTCTGCCGTTCTGGTCGGCCTGCTGGTTGGCTATGCCGTGGCCTTCGCATTGGGTCAGGTGAACCTTGGCAATGTGGGCCGCGCGGCCAGCTTTGCCTTACCCAACCCTCTGCATTTCGGATTGGAATTCTCCTTCACCGCGATCCTCGGCTTCTGCCTGATGTCCTTTGTGTCGGCGGTCGAAACCGTGGGCGACGTGTCCGGTATCACCAAAGGCGGCGCAGGTCGCGAAGCGACCGACAAGGAAATCCAAGGCGCCACCTATGCCGACGGTCTGGGCACAGCGATCTCGGGCCTCTTCGGCGCACTGCCCAACACCTCCTTCAGCCAGAATGTCGGCCTCATTGCGATGACTGGCGTGATGAGCCGGGGCGTTGTCACCATCGGTGCGATCTTCCTGATCCTCTGCGGCCTGATCCCGAAGGTTGGCGCGGTGATCTCGTCAGTGCCGATCGAAGTTCTGGGCGGCGGTGTGATCGTCATGTTCGGCATGGTGGTCGCGGCTGGCATCTCGATGCTGTCCGACGTGAACTGGAACCGCCGCAACATGGTGATCTTCGCCATTGCCCTATCGCTGGGCCTTGGCTTGCAACTTGAGCCGGGCGCGCTCCAGTACCTGCCGCAGACGCTCAAGGTTCTCGCAACTTCGGGCATCCTGCCCGCAGCCCTGATCGCCATCGTTCTGAACCTCGTGTTGCCGGAAGAACTGGCTGACGAGTCGACCGAAGAAGTCTCGGGCGGCATGGCTGGCAACGGCAAGGGTTCCCTGCCGGGCGAGTGATCCAGCGCAAGCATCAAAGCAAAACCCCCGGTGCGAACCGGGGGTTTCATTCGTTTATAACCTAAGAACAACGCAAGCGTTCAACCCGCGCTCTCATCTTCAGAAATCCACCTCAATCGCCACTCCGCGCTCAATCGCCAGCTCCACAACCTTGGACGCTACGGCCAAGTCTTGAAGACCGACACCCGTGCCGTCAAACAACGTGATGTCCTCGTCCGACGTCCGCCCCGGATGCGTGCCGTTGATCACCGCACCAATTTCGATCACGTCGCTCTCGGCGGTCAGTCCAGCCGCCACCGCATGCTGCGCCTCACCGATGCTGACAGACTGGGCCACCTCGTCGGTGAAAACCTTGGCGCGCGCCAGCAGCGCCGCCTCGACCTCTTGTTTGCCCTTGGTGTCAGTGCCCATGCAGGCCAGATGCGTGCCTGGGCTGACATGATCCGCCATCAGCGATGGCGCAAAGGCCGAAGTGATCGAGATGATCACGTCCGCCTCGGCCATGCCCGGCAAATCAACCGCTTCAAACGGGACACCGGCTTCGTTCGCGACCTTCTCGATATTGGGCAGCATTTCGGGATGGTAGTTCCAGCCAATCACCTTCTCGAACGACCGCTGCTCTAGCGCCGCGCGCAGCTGGAACGTCGCCTGATGGCCCGCCCCGACCATGCCCATCACCTTGGCATCCGCCCGCGCCAGATGCTTGATCGACACCGAAGACGCGGCCGCCGTTCGCAGCGCGGTCAGCAGGTTCCCACCAACCATCGCATGCACCTTGCCCGTGTCAGGGTCGAACAGAAACACCGTTGACTGGTGGTTGATCAAGCCCCGCTTCTCGAGGTTGTGCGGCCAGTACCCCCCGGCCTTCAGTCCCAGCGCTCCACCAACGCGATCAAACCCGCCCTTGAAGCCGTAAAGCGCATCCTCATGGCCAATCGCCTCACGGACCACCGGAAAGTTATAGGCGTCCTTGGCCGCCATCGCGGCGAACACCTGCTCTACTGCCTCGAACGAGGCGTCGCGGGACACCAGATCGGCGATCATGGCTTCTGGAACGATATACATGGTCTCTCCCTTGCAAAAACGGCGCGACAGTCCTCACTGCGCACCGTCCTGTCTTCTTCTTTTCAAAAATATGCCGGGGGGCTTGGGGGGCTGGCCCCCCAAATTGGTCGGATCGGGCTTGCCCGATCCGAAACCAGATCAATAAGCCCGACCGCGTGCCGACACCGGCCATACTGTCTCGACAACGCCATTGCGCACACCGACATACCAGTCGTGCACGTTGCAGGTCGGGTCGCAATGCCCCGGTACCAGCTTGAGCTTGTCATTTACCTTGAGCACAGCCTTGGCGTCCATCACCACACCATGCTCGTCCGAGCATTTGACGTACTGAACATCGTCACGGCCAAAGATCACTGGCAGCCCGCTGTCCACCGATTGCGCCTTGAGGCCCGCATCCACGATGGCCTTGTCGGCCTTTGCATGGCTCATCACCGAGGTCAGGATGAACAGCGCGTTCTCCCATTCGCCCTGATCGATGCGCTTGCCGTCCTTGTCGAGGATACGACCGTAATCCGCATCCATGAACGCATAAGATCCGCACTGAAGTTCGTTATAGACGCCCGAATTGGACTCAAAATAATACGACCCGGTGCCGCCACCGCCGACGATATCACACTCGATACCTTCGGACTTGAGTGTGTCGACCGCGTCTTTCACCTGCGCCACGGCGATCGCGATCTTGGCTTCACGCTCGTCATAACTGTCCATATGCTGCATCGCGCCCTGATAGGCTTGGATGCCAGCGAACTTGAGCCCGTCTGCCGCGTCGATCGCCTTGGCGATCTCGACAACCGCAGGCGTCGTGGTCACGCCGCAGCGACCCGCGCCGCAGTCGATCTCGACCAGACATTCGATCTGGGTGCCATGCTTGACCGCAGCTGCCGAAAGGTCAGCTACGTTGGCAACATCATCCACGCAACAGATGGTCCGCGCGCCCAGCTTGGGCATACGCGCAAGGCGGTCGATTTTGGCCGGGTCACGCACTTGGTTCGACACCAGTACGTCCTTGATGCCGCCGCGGGCAAACACTTCGGCTTCGGACACTTTTTGACAGCACACGCCACAGGCGCCGCCCAGTTCAACCTGAAGCAATGCAACGTCCACCGATTTGTGCATCTTGCCGTGCACGCGGTGACGCATGCCGTGCGCCTTGGCGTAATCGCCCATTTTCTTGATGTTGCGCTCAAGCGCGTCAAGGTCGAGCACGAGGCAAGGCGTCTGCACCTCCGACTCAGCCATGCCCGGCTTGGCAGGAATATCGAAACCGACTTCAAAGTCGTCCAGAATGCTCATGTCTTTCATTGCGTCTCTCCGATTTTAAGCCGTACCCGATCATCGCGCGGAAGCGGCATGTGTCGTATAATCTTAGAAGTTTCCTATAGGAAACACAGCATGGAGGAAAGAGCGTTTAGCTCATCATCCACGGCAGTTTATCAAGGTCGACATTGCCACCAGTGACGATGACACCGACGCGCTTTCCGGCGAATGCTTCTTTGTTCTTGAGGATCACGGCCAGCGGGACGGCGCAGGACGGCTCCATCACGATGCGCAGGTACTTCCACGTGATCTTCATCGCGTCGATGATCTCTTGCTCTGACGCAGTCATGATGTCGGACACATGGCTCGACACGAAATGCCAAGTCAGATCCTTGAGCGGCACCTTGAGACCATCAGCAATCGTCTCGGGCGCGTCGTCGGCGATGATATGTCCCGCCTTGAAGCTGCGATAGGCATCGTCGGCCTGTTCCGGCTCGGCGGCAATGATTTTGACCTCGGGCGCCAGTGTCGACAGTGTCAGGCAAGTCCCGGAAATCATCCCCCCGCCCCCGATGGGTGCCACCATCATGTCAAGACCGTCGGTCTGCTCCATGAACTCCTTAGAACACGTGCCTTGCCCGGCAATGACGCGCGGGTCGTTGTAGGGGTGCACAAACTCACCACCGGTGCGCGCTTGAACTTCGGCAAAAACAGCCTCACGCGATGTGGTCGAGGGCTCGCATTCGGTGATCGTGCCGCCATAACGGCGCACCGCGTCCTTTTTGGCCTCCGGCGCGGTGCGCGGCATGACCACGTTGCACGGGATACCGCGACGTCCGGCAGCATAGGACAGGCACAAAGCGTGGTTGCCTGACGAATGGGTGCAGACGCCCTTTTTCGCCTGTTCATCGGTCAGGCCAAACACTGCATTCGATCCACCACGCACCTTAAAGGCACCCGGCTCCTGAAAGTTCTCGCACTTGAAGAACAACTGTGCGCCGGTCAACTCGTTCAGGTAATCAGACTGCATGACCGGCGTGCGGCGGATATGCGGCTTGATGCGCTCATGCGCTGCCAGCATATCGTCGTAGGTCGGGATAGTCATAGCCAGGTCTTTCATTCTGCGGCCACCTTCGCTGCAATCTTGGAACCAT
>JANSYF010000102.1 GCA_024742575.1 Paracoccaceae bacterium
CGCAATCACCAGCCCCAGAACGGCAATGATCGGCGCGCACCACAAAAAGATAGCGACGTTCATCACGAACGCGTCGAGCAGCCCCGGAAAGGTCTTGGCGAACACCTCGCCATTGAAAAAGCTGCGCTTGACCGCCTCCCAGCCGGGGGCCAGCGGCACAAGCAGGACAACCGCCAAAACCACCGCGAGCGTCGATCCTGCCGCGATGGTAATCGACCGCCGCCGCAGACGTTGCTCATAGGCTTGGCGACGGGTCAGCGCTGGCGCTGACCCGCGTGGCATACTTGTCTGATCGGTCATTTTACTCGATCACGGGAACGCCGGTGGCTTCCTGCAACCAAGTGGCCTCGATCTCGGCCAGCTTGCCGCTTTCGGTCAACGCGGTGATCGCGGTGTTGACGCAATCGCGCAACGGGTTGCCCTCTTCGAACAGCAGGCCGAACTGGTCCGGGTTCTCGGATCGATCCGCCGGGAATTGGCCCAAGAGCACACCGCCCTCTACCACAACCGCAGAAAGATACAGCGCGGTTGGCAGGTCAAACAGCGCCGCGTCGATCTGGTTGGCCTGCATCGCGGCTGTCACGTCGGTGTTGTCGCCATACAGCAGCGGGTCTTTCTCTGGCGCGACGATGGCGGTCAGCATTGGCAAGGCAGTGGTGTTGGCATCCGCCCCCCAGATCAACCCTTTAAGGCTTTCCAGCGTTGCGGTCGCACCTGCATCAACCACGCTTTGTGTGGTCAGCACCGCCATCGCAGACGTGTAATAGGGCAACGAAAAATCGACCATCTGTTCGCGCTCGGGCGTGATCGAGTATTGCTGCATGTTGAAGTCGAAATCCTTGGCGCCCGGCTGGATCGCCTCGTCGAACGACGTGCGCACCCATGTGACCGCGTCGGCCTCGAAGCCAAGCTCTGCTGCGATGGCATAGGCCACAGCCGCCTCGTAGCCTTCACCGCTTTCAGGTGCGTCGTTCAGAACCCACGGGTAATAAGCCGGATTGCCGGTAGCGATGGTCAAGACATTCTCTTCCAGCGTCAACCCGGCGGCACAAGAGCCGTGCCCGGCCGCCAAAGCCATCGACGAGGTGGCAGCAAGAAGAAATGTGGAAGTCACAAAGGTTTTCATGGTCTGATCGTCCTACCCTGTTGAGTCGCCCAGAGGTTAGACGGCGGCAAGAATTTGTCCAGCGACCGTTCTCATTCAAACCACCAGATCCCTGTACGGGCACACATCTTGGTCAAACGGCACATGACGGCGCCGGAACCCCTTGCCCGTCACGGGTTCAGGATGGCTGATCCGGTCCATGCGGAAATGCCGAAAATCGTCACGCATGGGATCCCATGCCACGACATACCAAAGCGGCGGCAGGATCAGCATCGCCTGTGGTTCAACCTCGCGCTGGGTCTGCCGCCCCCGCGCATCGCGGTACTGGAAGCGCAGATGCACACCGTCAAGGAACGCCATCTCGAACGCGGGCAACAGATCCGCGTCGATACCTCCCAGATCAGACAAATCCTGAAGCGGCGACAGCTGCCCGACATGCAGGCAGTCCAGAAACCGCCGCAGATCGCGCACTTTGTCAGAGGGAAGCGCCTTTTCAATCTTGGCCAGCCCGGCATCCGCGAGTTGCGAAAACGGCAAGTTTCCCGCCGCACGCACCGCTGCCACGCTGATCAAAAGCGCAAACACCTCGGACACTGACAGCCGCGCATTGGTCTGAACCGATGTCGGATCAAGCTGAACGCCACCGCCCGGCCCCGGTTCGGAGTAGATGACAAAGCCCTGATCGCGCAGTGCACAGATGTCACGCAGCACTGTGCGCCGCGACACGCCCACTTCTTGCGCTAAGGCGTCAATCGTTGCGCTTCCATTGCGGCGCAACTGGCGAACGATGGCATCCTGTCTGTCTCGAACAATCATAATTTCAGCTTAGCACAATTGGTGACAATTTTTGGCACTAATTTTGTCTATCCCTAACTCACATCAGGTCAAAAAAGGAAATTTCCCATGCAACGTACCGCCATCAACCCTTGGAATTGGTCCCTCAACCTTGGCTATAATCAGGCCGAACAAATCGAAGGCGTGACCCGCCAAGTGATCTGTGCCGGACAAACATCTGTCGACGCCAACGGCGCGCCCCAGCATCTGGGCGACATGCGCGGCCAGATTGGCCTTGCGCTCGACAATCTGGAAGCCGTGCTAGCCGGTGCCGATATGGGGCTGGGTAACATCATCCGGCTTGGCGTCTATGCCACCGATGTCGACGAGGCGCTTAAGAATTTCGATCTCTTCGGGATGCGATTTGGTCCGCTGAACTGCGCCCCGCCGATGACCCTTTTGGGCGTCACCCGGCTTGCCATCCCCGGTCTCTTATTCGAGATCGAGGCCACTGCCGCCGCCTGACCTTGCGGGAGTCGCTAACTGCGCCGCCCCTTCCAGCCACCCCGGCGTTTGGGGGCGTTGGCAGCGCTTAACCCTTCGCTCAAGACTTGCGTCATCGGGTGGTCCGCCACCGGATGACGCTCCAACAAAGCGCGGATCAGTGTCAGGCTGTCGGCATCAACCGGCACCGCCAGCGCCCAATCCAAAAAGATTGACCGACATTCCTCATAAGTGATGCCGTCAATTTTGAACGATTCCGCGATCAACCCCTTCGGGTCTGTGGCATCACCTTTGCGCATCAGTCAGTCCTCTTCACTCACATCCGGCAGTGCTGCGTCGATGATATCAGCAGCGTGGCGGGTTCGGGTTTCCAACAGCGTTTGAAGCCCGTCGATAGTTTCGGTGCCAGTGATCCGACACAAAAAATCTGACGCAGCACTGATATCACGATCCGGAGTCAGCGTGGTTTCAGAAATCAGCCGAGACCCAATCTGTAGTGACCAGCACAGGCGATAAGCCTCGCTTAGGGCGTGTGAATCCTCGGGCGACAGCCATCCACATTCCGCGCCGCGCGCCAAGGAAGCGGGCACTGAGTCCAAAGGCTGACCTGCGATGACCGCTGCAGCCTGTGCAACCAACTCGATGTCCTGCAAACGCCCCTGCCCCAGCTTGACCTCCCACGGACCACCACCGCCCTTGGCCGCAGCGATGCGATCGCGCATGATGGCCACTTCGCGCAACACCGCGTCGCGCTCACCCGCGGTAGCCAAAACCTCGGTCTGAACGCCTGTCACGTCCTGCATCAGACCCTCCGGCCCTGCAACACAGCGCGCCCGGCTCAACGCCAGATGTTCCCACACCCAGGCGTCGTTGTTCTGGTAGCTGCGGAACGATTCCAGGCTGGTCGCCACCGGCCCCTGATTGCCCGACGGGCGCAGCCGCATGTCGATTTCGTAGATCCGCCCCTCGGCCATCGGTGCTGTCACGGCGGTGATAAGTGCTTGGGTCAATCGCGCATAGTAGGGCCGCGTCGCCAGAGGACGGCGACCTTCGGACATCTCGGCCTCGCCCGGGTCGTAGATCACGATCAGGTCGAGATCGGATCGCGAATGCAGCCGACGCGAGCCAAGGCTGCCCATCCCGACAACCACGGCGCCCCGACCGGGACACGGCCCGTGTTTACGTGCGAACTCCACTTGCACTTCGGGGGCCAGCGCACCGAGCGTCGCATCAGCCAGATCGGCATATTGCGTGCCCGCCTCTTCGGCCCCGATCAGGCCGCGCAACAAATGCACACCAATGCGGAAATGCCATTCCTTGCCCCAACGACGCGCCGTGTTGAGCTTGTTCTCGTAGTCGCCTTCCTGCGCCAACAGATCAGTCAGCGCCCCCTGCAACGCCTCGCAACCCGGCCAGTCGGAAAAGAAATCCCCCCCAATCACCGCGTCAAACACCGACGCATTGCGCGACAGATACCGCGCCAACTCCGGTGACACACCCACGATGTCGATCAAAAGGTCGATCAGTTGCGGGTTGGCCTCAAACAATGAGAACACCTGTACCCCGGCAGGCAAACCACTCAGGAATCCATCAAACGCGGTCAGCGCGTCCATCGGGTGCGAAGTCTTGGCAAGACGGCCCAGTATCTCGGGCCGGAGTCTTTCAAAAATGCCACTGCCCCGTGCCGACCGCAGCGCCGGATAGGTGCGCCATCGGCTGACGATTTCGGAATCCTCGAACTCTTCTGGCACTGCTTTCCGCTGAGTGCTTGTGCTCTCGCCGCCGAAAAAGCCTTCGGTCAAGGTATGTGCATCTTCCAGTCGCGCCAGCAGGTCTTTGTGCAACGCAGCGCGGTCGGTGCCCATAAAGGCCGCCAACCTGTCGAACCCATCGTCGGATTGCGGCAGGTCATGTGTCTGGGCATCGCGCAACATCTGCACCCGGTGTTCCACCTCGCGGTGGGCGCGGTAATGGTCGGTCAACGTCTGGGCCACGTCTGGCGGAACCCAGCCTTTTTCGGCCAGCACCGCGAGCCCCGGCACCGTACCGCGCACCCGCAGGTCAGGGTCGCGCCCACCGGCGATGATTTGGCGGGTCTGGGTGAAAAACTCGATCTCGCGAATACCGCCACGCCCCAGCTTCATATTGTGCCCCGGCAGGGTGATCGGGCCCCCAAGCCCTTTGTGATCGCGGATCTTGCGCACCATATCGTGCGCATCTTCGATGGCCGCGAAATCCAAATGCTTGCGCCAGACAAACGGCGTCAGCGTCTTGAGGAATTTCTCGCCGGCCGCGATGTCCCCCGCACAGGCCCGCGCCTTGATGTAGGCCGCGCGTTCCCATGTCCGGCCAAGGCTTTCGTAATACCGCTCTGCCGCCTCCATGGCGAGGCAGACTGGCGTGACCGACGGATCGGGCCGCAGCCGCAGATCGGTGCGGAACACATAGCCTTCGCCCGTCAGATCGCTGAGCATGGCGCACATCTTGCGCGTCGCCCGCACCAAAGCCGAACGCGCCTCGTGGTAATCTTCGGGATCGAAGCGGGTTTCGTCGAAGAGGCAGATCAGGTCCACGTCCGAGCTGTAATTCAGCTCTCCCGCCCCCATCTTGCCCATCGCCAGTGCCACCATGCCGCCCGCCTGTTCGGCATCGTCTTCGGCCTGCCCCGGCAGCTTGCCGCGCTTGATTTCGTGCAGGGTCGTGGCGCGAAGCGCCAGATGCACCGACAGGTCGGCAAAATCGGTCAGCGCTTGGGTCACGGTTTCCAGCGGCCAGACCGCCGCCAGATCAGCCAATCCGGTGATCAGGGCCACCCGCCTCTTGGCCTGCCGCAACCGCGACGGCAAGACGTCCGGCGCGGTGTCCCGCAAGTCGGCGTGTTCATCCAACAAGCTGCGCTCGGGATCATCAAGCGCGATCTTAAGCCAGTCGGCTTCTTTCTCGACCAGTGATTTCAGGTAAGGACTGCACCCGCCTGCACCGTGGATCAGCTTGGCCACATCGCCCGTTGCCCAAGGCGTTGCGGTTAGCGCATCAGCGCCCTGTTCAGGCTCGTATGCATGGGGAAGTCGGGTGATGCGGCTGGCAAAATTCATGGTCGCAGATGGCCACGGGTTTGGGGAAAGTGCAATGGGGCGCGGCGGCAGCCATGCGTCGGCGCCCTCCTCGGGGCTGACCCGAGGATCTGCAGGGCATGCGGTATCGTCATCCTCGGGCTTGATCCGAGCATCTCTTTGGATGGAGGTCCTCGGATCTTCGCCCGAGGATGACGGAAGTTGAAGAAGAAGCGGCGCCGCTCTGTGGCCTGACCGTTCTCTCATTCTGCCGGGGCTGCCCCCGTGACCTGTGCCCCGACGGGGCCTTCTGAAACCGGTTTCTCAGGGTCGGCCCTTGCGGGCGTCTGAAAGCAGTCAGTTCAAGTGTCGCGGCATGGGTGTGACCCTGCCCGCTCGATGCGCATCGTGGGCAGGGGTATGCGGCGTGATTGGTTAGTGGTCCGTCAACTATACGGACGTTGCAGGCGCGCGAGTTCAACAGAAGGCCCGACCACGGCAGGCTTGATCGATTTGCGCGACTGGGGCAATATACCAGGATAGATTTATTCAAACGCGAGGCGGTCGCGAACCGCCGTTCCGCACAAGCATTAAATTAAATGCCGCGCGCGATATTTTAGGGGTCTTAATGGCAGATATTACTTCTCAATTAGCTGACATTATTCAAAACAACGTCGAGATTGAAACTTGGAGTTATATGCGGGTTCAATCCTTAAGATTAGCCGCACAAGCCATGTTCTGGAATGATCCGAATTCTTTAGAGAGTGTTACAAAGCTCTTTATGAAGTATATGAAAAAGGATCACACTTTTCTGCGGAACGATATCGCGCGGCGCATGTTGGATCATTACATCAATGGTAAAGGCGTAGATTTTCATTTAACTGTTGCCGATTGTATGACTTTGGCTTCTGGCCAAGTTGTCAATCCTGATCATTTCCGCCAACAAAAAGTGCCGAGCATTATTTACCAACGTCCACGCGATGCAGAAAGAGATGAAAAGAAAACTGACTGGTCATACGGGGTCGCTGTTGTCCGAGCATTTAATTCAGTCCAGATGCCGTACAAAGGCAAAGTTTTTTGGAACCATGATAACGGAATGATCAACAATTATCGCATCGATTATGCGGGGGAGATCGGATACGGCATTCCGCCTTCCGCCCCGCCGTCAGAGACTCGAAAGCGCATTCATTGGAAGGGTTGGGTCTGCTTCAACGACAAGTGTGATTTTGATCCTGATTGGAATTGGCAGCCGGGCAAGCGCAGAGGAAAAGGTGGTGAACGACGCACTCGCATTATGTACATTTTGAATTTGGGCTGGGATTTCAAGGTTATCGGACCGATGTTGCTGGCCGAGCATCTTGCCGATCAATATCCTGGTACCATTCCGACAACATGGATCCTTAACGAAGTGTTTTCTCCAAGCGCGTACCTTAAAGGCGGTAAGCTAAGTTGGCAGTGAGAAAGCCGTCGCGCTTTTTAGATTTTTATACCGCGACCCAAAACGTTAGCAGCAATAACGCAATTCGTCGTTGACGCCCGCTACACCCGCCGCAGCGCCAGCACCGAATTCAGCCCGCCGAAGGCAAAGGCATTGGACAGGGCCACATCCACCTTCGCCTCGCGCGCCTCGTTGGGCACCACATCGAGCGCGCATTCGGGGTCCGGTTCTTCATACCCGATGGTGGGGGCGATCACCCCGTCGCGCAGGGCCATGATGCAGGCCAAAAGTTCGATCGCGCCAGTGCCCCCGATGCAATGCCCGTGCATCGACTTGGTGGACGAGATCATCAGCCGGTCCGCATGTGCGCCGAACACATCCGCCACGGCGGCGCATTCGGTCTTGTCATTGGCGGCCGTGCCGGTGCCGTGGGCGTTGATATAGCCCACGTCCTGCGGGTTAAGCTTTGCATCTTGCAACGCCCCGGCGATGGCGCGCGCGGCACCGTTCTTGGAGGGCATCACGATGTCGGACGCGTCCGATGTCATGGCAAAGCCCACCACTTCGGCCAGTATCTCGGCCCCACGCTTGCGGGCGTGGTCGTATTCCTCGAACACGAAAACACCAGCCCCTTCGCCCTGCACCATGCCATTGCGGTTGGCGCTAAACGGGCGGCAGGCGTCTTTGGACATGACGCGCAGCCCCTCCCACGCTTTGACGCCACCAAAGCACAGCATGGATTCCGACCCACCGGTGATCATCACAGGCGACAGCCCGCCATGCACCATCTGGAAGGCTTGAGACATTGCGTGGTTCGACGAGGCGCAGGCGGTGGAGACCGTA
>JANSYF010000018.1 GCA_024742575.1 Paracoccaceae bacterium
CACCTATGAAGTGCCCGAACCGGTCCCCCTGATCGACCAGCCATGCCAGCGCATCCGCCGCCGACTCCGGTGCGGTTCCGTAGTCCATACTCTCGAAAATCTCTTGTACGGTCATTGGAAAGTGCCTTTCAAAAGCAGGAATACAACATAGGCCAGCCAAAGAAGCGCAGCACCACGAATAACCCATTCAACCCGACGGGTCCGATCGTGCAGATGTGCAAAACGTTTCAAGCCCTCGGGTGGGTCAGCAGGCGGCTCGAACGCTGGTTCCGGCCCCAGCATCCGCTGCATCAGCGTCGGCAAATCGCGCGCAGCGCGCTTGAGCCTGCGCCGTCGCCAGTTCTGCGCCCCCAGCCACATCAGCGCAGAAAGGCCGAACAGCAGGACCATCGGGTTATTGCCCATCGTCTCGCCTCACCCGGCCGCATGGCGCCACGATGCCGAATAGGCCCCGGTAACGTGATGCTCCAACTGCCGTTCAATATCACCTAAAAGCGACGACGCGCCAAAGCGGAACAGATCGTTCTGCACCCAGCGGTCGCCCAACTCTTCCTTCATCAGCGCAAGGTACACCAGCGCATCCTTGGCCTTGGAAATCCCGCCCGCAGGCTTGTAGCCCACGCGGTAGCCGGTTTCCTCGAAATAGTCGCGGATCGCCCGGATCATCACCAGCGACACCGGCAGCGTGGCGTTCACGCTTTCCTTGCCAGTCGAGGTCTTGATGAAATCCGCCCCCGCCATCATGCAAACGAGCGAGGCACGCGCGACGTTCTGCAAGGTGCCCAATTCGCCCGTGGCCAGAATGGCCTTCACATGCGCCTCACCGCAGGCGGCGCGGAAGGCCCGCATCTCGTCATAAAGCGCCTGCCAATTGCCCGTCAGCACATGCCGACGCGAAATCACGATGTCGATCTCGGCAGCCCCTGCCTTCACACTCTCTTCGATCTCGGCCACCCGCAGGTGGAACGGCGACAGACCTGCCGGAAACCCCGTGCTGACCGCAGCCACTGGAATTCCTGTGCCCGCCAGCGCGTCAACCGCGGCCTCGACCATGTCGTGATAAACACAGACCGCGCCCACCTTGAGGCCATCAATGCCCAGCGCCCCGAGCAAATCAGCCCGCACTGGTTGCCGTGCCTTGGCACACAGCCGCGCCACACGCCCAACGGTATCATCCCCGGCCAGCGTCGTAAGGTCGATGCAGGTCACAGCCCGGCACAGCCACGCCGCCTGATAGGCCTTCTTCACCGACCGCCGCCCCGGCAACGTCGCCGCCCGCCGCTCAATCGCCGAACGGTTCGCCATGGCCCGCATCACCCAGTCCAGATCCAGCGCCATCCCCGGATTGCGCGGCTCAAGCGTCTGCGGCAAATGCACCGTCTCACGTGTCGTCGTCTGCATGGATCACTCACTCCTTGAAGGCGGATGCTGACACGGGCACATCGCATGCACAAGACACGACGCCGCGTAGCGCGCCCCTATTGGATCAGGTTCGAGAACCACCGCTTGAACGCACCCTTCTGCGGTCGCAGGATCGGCAGATGCAGGATGCGCGGTTTAGGCTGATCGGAATAGATCAGCTCCGAAACTTCGAAGATCCGCTTGTTGAATTGCGGCGGAAAGACATAAAACCGCAGGTCTGACTTCCACAACGTCTCGCGGAAGGTTGGTTGGTCAATCGTCATACCTGCCGCATCATATGCCGTCTGCCAGTCGTCAAAGAACCGTTCCGTCGCCGCGTTCTTGCGATAAAGCAAAACCCCGCAATTGATCTCGGGAAAGGTCTCGGGCACCTCGGTCTGCCATGTCCGCTTGTGCCGGGGCCGATGCCACAGCATCACATGCGCGCCACACAGATCGAACTTCTGCAACAGATCAAAAAGCGACGACAGATCTGCCCGGATCATCGTGTCATTGTCGAGATAAAGCGTCTCGTCGAACGGGCTGAACTTGAGCGCCCCCACCTTGGGCCGGGTCATCTCGGGTGGAATGACAAAGCTCTGGTCGAACCCACTGGTGTCGTCATCGGCCGCACACCAGATCGCCGTCTGCAGTCCCGGATTGTGCCGTTTCACCGACGCCGCCGACCGCCGCGCAACATCGACATGCGCTTTGCCCCACGCCACATAGACCACCCCACGCCCGAGGGTTTCGTCCAGCATCGAACCACCTCCAGTTGACAGCGACAGACCTAGTTCCACCTGAGTGCCAAGTAAATGGGACAGGACGGTTTTCTGCTTGACCACAGACAAAGTTGCGAGGATTTCAGGCACCCATGACCCACGGCGCCCTCATCGACATCCAAACCCGCTCCAACGGTTTCCTGTCCGAGATCAGCATCGAAGACTGCGATGCCCTAGAGACAGTGCTGGTCACTGGAACCTATCACCCTGACGCATTCACCCAGACACTGTTCAATGAACTGAACATCCCATGCCCCGCCCCGCTCCCAAGAGCCGTCGAAAAACGCCGCATGGAATACCTCGCAGGTCGGGCGATGGCTCAGGCCGCAATGGCACTTCTGGAACACCCACCCACACCCGTGATCACCCAAGACGGACGCGCGCCGCTCTGGCCAAAGGGTCTGTCCGGCTCGATCAGTCACGCACGTGGCCGATGCGCCTGCCTGCTCTCGCGCGACACGACTCACAGCTTTGGCGTCGACACCGAATCCATCGCGTCAGGCCAAAGCCTGAACGCGATCCTCGCCGAAACCCTGAACGCCACCGAACGCGACAGGGTCACCCAAGGTCCGCGCCCCCCTGCCACCAATGCCACGCTGACCTTCTCGGCCAAGGAAACGCTGTTCAAGGCGCTCTATCCACAAGTCGGCCGCTTTTTCGGATTCGATGCCGCCGAACTGACCGAACCACCCGGCCAAAATAACCTGACCCTGTCCCTGACCACCAATCTGACGGAAACCCTCACAAAGGGCCGCCGCTTCGACATCCAGCACTGTTTGACCGGCACCCATGTGCTGACCTGGCTTTCGGTGCCAACCCCCTGATCTTCTTCTTTTTCCAAATATGCAAAATCCGACCCTGCCAAAGCGCGGGCCGCTCGTTTGAATCGAATCACTGGAAAAAGAACAAAATAAGAACATAAAAGAGGTATATGTTCGCAGAGCTGTCGATCACCTCCAATTTCACCTTCCTCACCGGGGCCTCCCACCCCGAGGAGTATATGGAGCGTGCCGCAACCCTTGGCCTCTCGGCCATCGCCATCACCGACACCAATTCCGTGGCAGGCATCGTCCGCGCTTGGTCTGAGGCCAAGACCCTGACCCGCCTGCTGCGCGAACGCACCGAACTTGAGGCCCGCAATGGCCCCATCGGCCCACCCGCGCCCAACCATATCGACCACAGGCGCTCACACATCCTCACCCATGTGCCCCGCCTGATCCCCGGCGCAAAGATCATCACCGACACCGGCTTCACCGCCACGGTCCTGGCCAGCACACGACAAGGTTGGGCACAGCTCTGCCGCTTCATCACCACCGGACGCCGCCGCGCGCCCAAGGGTGACTGTCACCTGACACTCGACGATCTGGTCCAATGCACAGGCGGTCTCATCTGGCTCCTGCACCCGCCAACACAAGCCCTGACGGCCACATGCGGCGCGGACAACTGGCAGTCACAGGCGGAACGGCTGTCGCGCCGCTTCCCCGAACAGACCCATCTCCTGCTCAGCCCGCTTTATGACGGCCAGGACGGACCTCGCTTCGACCGGATCGCGAAACTGGCCAAAGATCTGAAGCTGCCCACCATCGCCTCCGCCACACCGATCATGCACCACGGCCGCCGCCGCAAGATGGCCGATGTGGTCACCGCCATCCGCCAAGGCTGCCGCGTCGACGAGTTGGGCACCAAGGCGCTGGCCAATGGCGAACAACGCCTGCGATCCGAGGCCGAGATGCGCCGCCTGCTCGGTCCCCACGCCGACGCCGTGACCCGCGCCGCGCAACTCGCCGAGGCATGCCAATTCGATCTTGGCGAACTCCGCTACGAATACCCAAGCGAAATCACCGGGACCGAGACCGCATCGCAACGCCTGTCCCGCCTCGCCCATGAAGGGCTGAAATGGCGCTACCCCTATGGCGCACCGGACAAGGTAAAAAAGCTGCTGGCGCATGAGCTCACCCTGATCGGCAAGCTGAAATACGAACCTTACTTTCTCACCGTGCGTGACATCGTGGCCTTTGCCCGCGACCGTGGTATCCTCTGCCAAGGGCGCGGCTCTGCCGCCAATTCCGTCGTCTGCTACTGCCTCGGCGTGACCTCCGTCAGCCCCGAAATCGGCACCATGGTTTTTGAGCGGTTCGTGTCAGAGGCGCGGGATGAACCCCCAGACATCGACGTCGATTTCGAACATGAACGCCGCGAAGAGGTGATCCAGCACATCTACGAACGATATGGCCGCCACCGCGCGGGCCTCTGCGCAACGGTCATCCACTACCGCGGCAAACGCGCCATCCGCGAAGTCGGTGCTGCCATGGGCCTCAGCCAAGACACGATCGGCGCGCTGTCGTCGCAACTCTGGGGCTTCTTCTCGACCAATGGCCTTGAAGAGCACCGCATGCGCGAAATCGGCCTCGACCCGAACGATCACCGCCTCAAGCTGACGATGGAGCTGATTTTCGAGATCATCGGCTTCCCCCGCCACCTGTCGCAACATGTCGGGGGGTTTATCATCACCGAAGGGCGGCTTGATGAACTGGTCCCGATCGAAAACGCCACAATGGAAGACCGCACTGTCATCTGTTGGGACAAAGACGATATCGACGCTCTGGGTATCCTCAAGGTCGATGTGCTGGCGCTTGGCATGCTGTCCTGCATCCGCAAGGCGTTCGATCTGATGACATTGCATCACGGCCAAATCTACAGCCTCGCCACACTGCCCCCCGAAGACCCGGCAGTCTACGACATGCTCTGCAAGGCCGACAGTGTTGGTGTCTTTCAGGTCGAATCCCGCGCGCAGATGAACTTCCTGCCGCGTATGAAACCGCGCACCTTCTACGATCTGGTGATCGAAGTGGCGATCATCCGTCCCGGCCCCATCCAAGGCGACATGGTCCACCCCTATATCCGCCGCCGCAACGGCGAAGAAGAGGTGAGCTTTCCCTCCGATGAATTGGGCGCGGTGTTGGGCAAAACCCTTGGCGTGCCACTGTTTCAGGAACAGGCGATGCAGATCGCCATCGTTGGCGCAGGCTTTACCCCCGAACAGGCCGACCGCCTGCGCCGCTCGCTTGCCACGTTCAAGAAACACGGCAACGTGTCCGAATTCCGCACCCTCTTCATGCGCGGCATGCGCAACAAAGGCTATGACGAAGATTTCGCAGAACGCTGCTTTTCCCAGATCGAAGGCTTCGGCTCCTACGGCTTTCCCGAAAGCCACGCCGCCAGCTTTGCCCTGCTGGTCTATGCAAGTGCATGGATCAAGCACCACCACCCCGGCATCTTCGCCTGCGCGCTGCTAAACTCCCAACCTATGGGCTTCTATGCCCCGGCCCAAATCGTGCGGGATGCCCGCGAACATGGTGTGACCGTCCTGCCCGTCTGCATCAACGCCAGCTTCTGGGACAACGTGATGGAACCCGACGCCAAGGGCGGCCTCGCCCTGCGGTTGGGCTTCCGTCAGATCAAAGGCCTGAACGAAGAGGACGCCGGCTGGATCGCTGCCGGACGCGGCAATGGCTACCAAAGCGTAAACGATCTCTGGCGCCGCGCCGGGCTTGATCCCGCCACCATCGCCCGTCTGGCCGAGGCCGATACATTCCGCGACCTGCAGCTAAGCCGCCGTCAGGCCCTGTGGGAGGCCAAGGCGCTGACCACCCGCAAGACCCTGCCGCTGTTTGACGGCGACATCGATGGCGAAGCGATCCATGAACCCGCCGCTTTGCTGCCGCAGATGACCGAAGGCGAACAGGTGGTCGAAGATTACGTCGCCATGCGCCTCACCCTGCGCCGCCACCCGGTGGCCCTTTTGCGGCACATTTTGACGCCGGATCTGTCCCGTACGGTTGAACCTGACGTTTCAGGAACCGAACCGTACAAACCACCAATGCCGCTACCCTTCACCCGTGCGAACCCGGATTGACCGGAAACGCCATGTTGAACTGCCGCAATCCATCGCTGGAAAACTGCACCGCACGCGTGTCCCGCACCCGATAGGCCCAGCCCATCATCTCGAACCGCTTGAACAGCGCCCGCCCCAAAGACCCCGCCAAATGCGGCCGCCGCGCGCTCCAGTCCAGACAGGTCCGACAGACGGGAGCACGGGATTTTACCAACTGGTCAAAATCTACACCAAGCGTTCGAACAAACCCTTGTCCAGCCTCCGTCAGAAACAGATCGTCTCCGCGCAACTCCATGAAATCCTGTGCAAAAAGACTATCGTAAAGCTGTATCCCACGGGACCCAGCCAAATGGTTGTAACACACCCGCGCCTCGCGCAATTGCGCATCTTTTGGCCCAGTCCGTGTCCTCAGATGCCCCTGACCAGCGGCAAATCCCATCAGCACCTCAAGAACCTGCGCCACGTCTTCACCAGCCAGCGCAAAATACTTGTGCCGCCCCTGCCGCGCTTCTTTGACCAGCCCGCCCTCCAGCAACCGCCCCAGATGCGACGACGCAGTCGAGGCAGCAACCCCAGCCTCTCCCGCCAACTCACTGGCCGTCAACGCTTTTCCACTCATCAGCGCAGTCAGAATATTCGCCCGCGCCGGATCACCAATCAGCGCCGCAATCCGCGCAATGTCAGGTCCATGTTTCATGATGATCACCTTACACGCATGATCAACACGCACAATTCGATCCAGATCGAAATATCAGCGTCGCAATCCATGCCACAAACAGGTCAGCAACCGGAAAGGACACCCATGCTCACCTGCATCATCCGCTACCAAATCGACCCGGCCAAGAAAGCCCAGTTCGAAACATATGCCCGCAACTGGGGTCAGGCGATCCCCCGCTGCGGCGCTGATCTGATCGGATACTTTGCCCCGCACGAAGGCTCCAGCACTCTGGCCTATGGCATCTACAATATTGAAAACCTTGCACAATACGAAGCGTACCGCGCCCGCCTTGCCGCTGACCCGCTGGGTCAGGAAAACTACGCCTTTGCGCAATCCGAAAGGTTCCTCTTGCGCGAGGATCGCACCTTCCTGAAACTCTGCTCGACGCCACAAGGGAACCCAAAATGATCGCCATCATCTTCGAAGTCATGCCGGCAGACGGCCAAAAAGAAGCCTATCTCGACATCGCCGCCACCATGCGCCCGATGGTTGAACAGGTCGAAGGCTTCATCTCGGTCGAACGTTTTCAAAGCCTGACCAACCCCGACAAGCTTCTGTCGATCAGCTTCTTCGAAGACGAAGACGCCGTCCACCGCTGGCGCAAACTCGCGGCCCACCGCAATGCCCAATCCAAAGGCCGCAATGGCATCTTCTCGGATTATCACCTGCGCGTCTGCCATGTTATGCGGGATTACGGCATGTTCGACCGGGATCAGGCGCCCGAAGACAGCGTCAAAGTGCACGGCTAGCACTTCTTCTTTTTGCAAATATGCAAACGCGACTTTGCAAAATACCGCAACGCCCGACAAACGCGTCACGACCCCAAATGCGCGAGACCGCAGGTCGAGGTAAAAAGAATGGGCGCCAAAAGGCGCCCATGCAATTTGAATAACGGTAAACTCAGATGCCGACGTCAATCATCGCCTTGGCAAGGATCGGCACGGAGTCCTTGTTCAGACCCGCAATATTCAAACGCGAGTCGCCCACAAGATAAATCGCATGCTCGTCGCGCAGACGCTGCACCTGTTCGGGTGTCGCGCCAAGCCGCGAGAACATGCCACGGTGCTGTGCGATGAATCCGAACCGGTCAGAGCCTGACAAACGCTGTAGCTCTGCCGCCAACTGCTCGCGCAGATCCAGCATGCCGTTGCGCATCTCTTCCAGTTCCGCAGCCCATTCCGCACGCAGCGCGTCATCCGTTAGAACCATCGTCACCAGACGCGCGCCATGATCGGGCGGGAAGGAATAGTTCTGGCGGTTCAGATACGCCAAAGTACCCTGATTCAGCTTATGCGCAGACGGATTGGCAGCGACGGCCATCAAAAGGCCTGTGCGTTCACGGTAGATACCGAAGTTCTTGGAACAGCTTGCTGCGATGATGGTTTCCGGCACCGACGACGCGATCAGTCGGGTTGCCGCCGCGTCTTCCTCTAGACCGTCGCCGAAGCCCTGATAGGCAATGTCGACCATCGGGGTCGCGCCCGTCTTGATCAGCAGATCAACCAGCGCTTTCCATTCGGTCATGTTCAAGTTCGCACCTGTGGGATTGTGGCAGCAGCCATGCACCAGAATGATGTCGCCCGGACCCGCCTTGGCGAGGTCTTCCATCATGCCGTTGAAATCCACACCGCGCGACTCGTCGTCGAAGTAACGATAGGACACCATAGTCATGCCCATATGCTTGAGGATCGACAGGTGGTTCGGCCATGTCGGATCGCTGACGAATACCTTGGCGTCAGAATTGGCCATCTTCACCATGTCAAAGCCCTGACGCACGGCACCCGTGCCACCGGGCGTGGCAACTGCGGCCACGTTGGCTCGCGGCACCGCATCACCCAGAACCATCGCGATCATCGCATCGGCGAAAGCCGGGTCACCCGCAAGTCCGGTATAGGCTTTGGTTGTCTCGGCTTCCCAAAGTTGCTGCTCGGCGTTTTTGATCGCGCGCATGATCGGCGTGTTGCCGGACGCATCCTTGTAGACACCGACGCCAAGGTCGATTTTCCCATCGCGCGGGTCGTCGCGATAAGTTTGCATCAGGGCAAGGATCTTGTCTGCAGGTTGTTCCTTGAGGGTCTCGAACATCAATTGTCTCCAGTGGCTACGGGAACCGTGGGGAACATCCCCCATTCGGACCATGAGCCGTCGTAAAGGGAATGGTCGTCTTTGCCCATGCGTGCCATGGCAAGCGACAGGATCGCCGCGGTCACGCCAGAGCCGCATGTGGTGATAGCCGGTTTGGACAGGTCCACACCCGCCGCTTCAAAAATCGCGCGGGTTTCTTCGGGCGATTTCATCGTCTGATCCGCATTGAGCAGACTTGCGTAATGCACGTTTTTGGATCCGGGAATGTGGCCGCCGCGCATGCCGGGGCGGGGTTCAGGCTCTTCGCCCCGGAACCGACCGGGCGAGCGCGCGTCGATGATCTCTTGATCGCGCAGCTTGGAGGCGGCAGAGACCTGCGTTACGTCCTTGACCAGATGTGCTTGACGCCGAACCGTCATGTGCCGATCGCGGATGATCGGCGGCATATCCTCAAGATCTCGGCCCTCTGCCACCCATTTCGGCAGCCCGCCATCCAGCACAGCCACATCGTTCTGGCCCATCAGTTTGAACAGCCACCATACGCGCGCCGCGGAAAAAATACCTGCGCCATCATAGACAACAACCTGATGGCCATCACCCACACCCATCGCCCGCATCCGCGACATGAACTTTTCGATCGGGGGCGCCATATGCGGAAGGTCAGATCGGCTGTCGGAGATTTCGTCGATGTCGAAGAAGCGTGCGCTGGGAATATGGCCCACAGCGTATTCGGCTTTGGCATCCCGGTCACTTCCTGGCATGTACATCGACGCATCCAGAATACGCAAATCGGGATCGCGCATATGCGAGGCCAGCCAATCTGTCGAAACCAGCGTTTTCGGGTCGTCCTGTGCCATGTCTGCCGCCGCTTCTAAAAATGATCAGTTCTGCATAGAACTCAGCGCCGCGACTCGCAAGGGAGAGGTCTGGATCAAGGCGGTTGGAGTCTTTGGCTTTATCGAGACGCCAGATTGCGCAGCGCGCCATAAACGACAAGCAGAACCGCACCACCCACACCGCCGGCCATCAGCAAATCGATGAATGCATCCAGTCCAAGGCTTGGCGTGGGCAGATTATTCACAGGCGCTTCAGTGGGCGTGTTTTGCTTGAGCGCCTGATAACCAGCCGCGCCCCCAACAACCCCGACAATCGCGTTTATCAAAGCGCCGTAGTCAATATGCTTGAACATCGCGCCGGCGATTGCGCCGCCCAACAAGCCGGACATCATCGATACAAAAAGTTCCAAAGGTCCGCGCCCCACTCGCACTATGACTGTGCAAGGGACCGTGACTGAAACCCAAATTTTATTTCAGAGGGAAAGCTGTGTGAAATTCCCCGTCAGCCTGCGGTCTTTAGAAGCCGCTGTTTCTGACGACTCCAATCGCGCTTGGCTTCGGTTTCCCGCTTGTCGTGGTTTTTCTTACCCTTTGCGATGCCCAGCTTCATCTTCACCATACCCTTGTGGTTGAAGTAGAGCGCCATCGGTACCAGCGTCATGCCCTTGCGCTGGGTCTCGTTCCAAAGCTTGGACAATTCCTTGCGCGACACCAAAAGTTTGCGGCGCCGGCGTTCCTCATGCGGGAACATAGCGCGGTTATAGGGTGCGATATACGAGTTCACGAGCCACAGTTCGCCGTCTTCGACCGCTGCATAACATTCGGTGATGTTGGCGCTGTTTTCACGCAAAGACTTAACTTCGGATCCTTGGAGGATGACTCCGACTTCGAGATCATCCTCGATGGCATAGTCGAACCGCGCCCGACGGTTGTCAGCGATCACTTTGTAGTTCGGATTGTCCTTCGGCTTTGCCATTGCTGCGGTCTCCTTTTCCCGCGAGAGGGCTAGATATAAGATGTCACGCCGGTTTTGAAACCGCTTTTGCGCAGAGATCACGGAAAAGGGCGGACCAGATGGCCCGCCCTTTGGTAATACAGGTCCGTCGAACGGATCAGGTGAACTTTTTGATCTCGCCCGACTTGAGGCGCGACCAGTAGCTGTTCAGCTCGCGCTTCACGATGGGCATGAGGACGTAGAGACCGATGATGTTCACCACCGCCATCGCAAAGATCGCCGCATCAGAGAAGTCGATGACCGGACCAAGGCTGGCCGCCGCGCCAATGATGACGAAGAGGCAGAAGATGACCTTGAAGGTCAGTTCCTGCCCCTTGCCTTCACCAAAGAGGTAAGTCCATGCCTTGAGGCCGTAGTAGGACCACGAGATCATGGTGGAGAAGGCGAACAGGATCACTGCCAATGCGAGGATATATTTAAATCCACCGATGGAGGACGAGAACGCCGCAGAGGTCAGCGCCACACCCGATGTGTCACCCACGGTCTTGATCGCGGTGCCCGCCTCGTTCAGCAGGTAGTTGCCAGTTGCGGGATCCGAGATAAGCTGACCCGTGATGATGATTACAAGCGCCGTCATGGTGCAGACCACCACGGTGTCGATTAGCGGCTCCAGCAACGACACGAAGCCTTCGGTGATCGGCTCTTTAGTGCGAACTGCCGAGTGCGCAATCGCCGCCGAGCCAACGCCGGCCTCGTTCGAGAACGCCGCCCGCTTAAAGCCTTGGATCAGCGCTCCGACAAAACCACCTGCAACGCCAAGTCCGGTAAAGGCACCTGCGAAGATTTGACCAAAGGCCCAGCCGATCTTGTCATAGTTCATCAGGATGATGATCAGCGCTGTACCGACATAGATCACCCCCATGATTGGCACGACTTTTTCTGTCACGCGTGCGATGGACTTCAGCCCGCCGACGATTACAGCAAAGACGATACCCGCAAAAACCACGCCTGTAATCCAGCCGGGGTATTCGCCGAACACGTTGGTTAGCTGCGCATGGGCCTGATTGGCCTGAAACATATTGCCGCCGCCCAGCGCGCCAAGGATACAAAAGATCGAGAACATGATCGCAAGGAACCTGCCACCCCCGACACCCCGTTCGGCAAAGCCTTTGGTCAGGTAATACATCGGACCGCCGGACACAGTGCCATTGGCGTATTCATTGCGATACTTCACGCCCAGCGTACATTCGGTGAACTTGGACGCCATGCCCAGAAGACCCGCAAGGATCATCCAGAACGTGGCACCCGGCCCACCAATGCCGATGGCCACGGCCACACCGGCGATGTTGCCGAGACCCACGGTGCCAGAAAGCGCGGTTGCCAGCGCCTGAAAGTGGCTGACCTCACCCGCATCGTTCGGATCAGAGTAGTCCCCTTTGACCAGCGCGATAGCATGACCGAAGGCGCGGAATTGGATCACACCGAAATAAACGGTGAATACGGTTGCAGCGACCACCAGCCAGCCCACAATCCATGGGAAACTGGTACCGGGGAAGTTGCTGAAGATCAGGCTGACGAACCAACCTGTGGAGCTGGCAAAGATGCCGTTGATGGTTTCATCAATGGATTGCGCCGAGGCCGAGAGGGCCGCGAACACGGTGAAAAAGACGGCCAGAACCGCCGTCGGAACAAGACGTGTCATCTCATGATTTCCTTTGCGATTATGGAACGATGGTGCAGGGCACCGGGGCGACCTGAACCAGAGACCCGGCGACAGAGCCAAAGACACGGCTGGACAAGCCACCATCGCCATCACGGCCGATGACCATCTGCGTGGCACCCTCTTTCTTGGCAACGTCACACAAGGTCTTGGCAACGTGGCCATATTTGATCTGGGTTTCCACGGGAACACCCGCTGCGGCGATCGTAGACTTGAGCGGCGCCATCAGTGCCTTTTCCGCGCGATCCAGTTCTTCGGTGCGGCGGGCATGGCGTTCTTCGATCTCTTCGGGTGTCAGAAAGGAATATGGCGACCATTCCAGCACGTGAACAATCAGGATACTTCCACCTTGGGCAGTGGCCCGCGACACGGCGAAATCAAGCGCACGTTTCGCAACATCACTGCCGTCGTATCCAACGACGAATTTCTCAGACATAATGTCCCCCTTTGGACTGTTCCCGGTCTCAAGGCCGGTGCCGTCAATCTACCACCTACGGTAAAGTCCATTTGCCTTAATTCGTTGCTCAGGGGCGGCAAATGCTGCAAAGATCTGCTTCAATTCGGCTAATTTGCGCAAAATCTTCCCGAAACTCAGGAATTAGCCGCACAGCACAACCATTGGGAGAAGAGGCAACAGGAGCGTCAGCTGCGGTGTGCAATGCTGTCGCAGGAACGGGAAAACCTGCATCTGCAACCTATCTTTACATGCAACAGCAAAATGTTTTTCAAAGGATGGCCAATCATGGACACACTCATCCTCTCGCGCATCCAGTTCGGTGCCAATATCTCGTTCCACATCCTGTTTCCGACGATCACGATCGCACTGGGTTGGACTCTGCTTTTCTTCAAACTGCGCTTTGCGCGGACTGGTGATCAGAAATGGGTCGAAGCCTATCGCTTCTGGGTCAAGGTCTTTGCCCTCAGCTTTGCAATGGGCGTGGTATCTGGCATCACCATGTCGTTCCAATTCGGCACCAATTGGCCAGGCTTCATGGAAAGCGTCGGCAATATCGCAGGCCCGCTTTTGGCCTATGAGGTCATGACCGCCTTCTTCCTAGAGGCGGTGTTCCTCGGCATCATGCTTTTCGGCATGTCCAAGGTACCAAGCTGGTTGCACACCCTATCCACCTTCCTTGTGGCGTTCGGCACCACAATGTCAGCGTTCTGGATTCTCGTCCTGAACAGCTGGATGCACACTCCTGCCGGGTTCGAGATGCGCGATGGGGTGGCCTTTGCGACCGATTGGTGGGAGGTCATCTTTAACCCATCGATGCCCTACCGCCTTGTGCATATGCTGCTGGCGTCCGGGCTGACCGTGGCATTCCTGTTGGCTGGTCTGAGCGCCTTCCGCTGGCTGATTGGGGACCGTTCGGATGGTGTCCGCGCAACGCTCAAGACCGGCATGACCATCGGTGCGTTTCTGATCCCACTGCAAATTCTGGCCGGTGACTTCCACGGGCTAAACACGCTGGAACATCAGCCGCAGAAGGTGGCTGCGATGGAAGGCAACTGGGAGACTGGCCCTAATGTACCACTGGTGCTGTTTGCGATCCCAAACGAAGAAACCCGGTCCAACGATTTCGAGATCGGCATCCCCAATGGCGCATCGCTTATTCTTAAGCATTCGCCGGATGGTGTTGTGCCAGGTCTGAATGACTTTGTGGCCGAGGACGGAACCGTTCAACACCCGCCCGTGGCACCCGTATTCTTCAGCTTCCGCATCATGGTGGCAACAGGCATGGCGATGCTTCTGCTCAGCTGGGCCAGCGTGTTCTTCATGGCCCGCAAGCGGCGCGGTGTCGAAGGTCTGCCCAAGCCGCTGCTTTGGGCAATGGTGCCGATGGCCTTTTCCGGCTGGGTGGCAACACTGGCCGGTTGGTACACAACCGAGATCGGCCGTCAGCCGTGGCTGGTGCAGGGTGTGCTGACAACCGAGGCCGCCGTGGCCGACGTGCCTGCGCCGATGGTGGCTTCGACGCTGATTGTTTATCTTGCGATCTATGCGGCATTGCTTGCCGCCTATATCGGCGTGTTGTTCTACCTCGCGCGCAAAGCTGCAAAGGGCGAACCGCTTGGCCCGCGCATCCCGACCGCACCCGAAGCCCAAGTCACAGTCGCAGCGGAGTAAGCCATGTATCTATTCGGAGATCCCGCAACATGGCTGCCCTTGGCCTTTGCCGCCCTTCTGGGTCTGTCGATCCTAATCTACGTGGTTCTGGACGGGTTCGACCTTGGCGTGGGGGTGCTTTTCCCTTTCGCCGAGCAGGACGAAAAGGACCGGATGGTTGCCTCGATCGGACCGTTCTGGGACGCCAATGAAACATGGCTGGTTCTGGCCATTGGTATCCTGCTGGTGGCCTTTCCATCAGCGCACGGGACAATCCTAACTGCGCTTTATCTGCCCGTGGCGGTGATGCTGGTTGGGCTGATCCTACGGGGCGTGTCGTTTGAATTTCGCGTCAAAGCGCCGATCCGGCACAAAGCCACTTGGGATGGCGCGTTCTACATCGGTTCGATGATGACCTCACTCAGCCAAGGCTACATGCTGGGCATGTATGTCATGGGCCTAGAGGTGACGGCCTTCACGCTGGCCTTTTCTGCAGTGACGGCGGTGTTTCTCACGGTCGCCTACAGCTTCATCGGTGCGACGTGGCTGATTCTGAAAACAGAAGGCGCGTTACAGCTCAAGGCCGTGAAATGGTCTAAGGGCGGCATTTGGGGCATCGTGCTGGGCATGGGCGCGGTTTCACTCGCCTCTCCATTGGTCAGTGACCGCATCTTCGACAAATGGTTTTCGATGCCTGAGTTCTTCCTGCTGATGCCGCTGCCGCTGATGTCTGGCGCATTGATCGTGTTGCTGTGGCTAGCGCTACGCCGCTTGCCCACCAGCGATGACAGCTTTGCGTGGTTTCCGTTTGCAGCGACAATCGTGCTTTTTGTGTTAGGCTTTTTCGGGATGGCCTATTCGTTCTACCCGTTCATCGTGCCAGACCAACTGACCATCTACGAGGCCGCAAGTGCCCCCGAAAGCCTGTTCATTATCCTGATCGGAACGCTGTTTGTGCTGCCGATGATCCTTGGCTACACGGCATTGGCCTATACGGTGTTCCGCGGCAAGGCGACGACACTTAGCTACGACTAGGCATGGGCTGGCGGCCTACAGACGTTAGGCGGAAGACTTCGTTCCCCTCAAACACCGCAACGGTTAGCGGGCGCCCATATCCGGCGCCCGTGTCCAGATTGATCCGGTTTGCATAGCGTTCTGGTGCGTCAACTGGCGTATGACCGTGCACGATGACCGCGCCATGATCACGCTTGTCACTGTGAAATTCCTGCCGAATCCAAAGTAGGTCGTTTTCGGCTTGCTGGTCCAAAGGCAAACCGGGACGGATACCCGCGTGCACAAAGACGTAGCCGTTTTGATGGTGCATCGTGTTCAGCCCTCGCAGAAACGCTTTGTGCGTGTCAGGCACTGCCGAGTGTAGGATCTGTGCAACATCAGTTTTGCGGGTGCGTTCGGGCAGGTAAACATCATAGGAGGCGATGGTTTCGGTGCCGCCAATCGACGGGTGAAACCAGTGATAGCCGACTAACAAATGCGGATCAAAGCGCGGACCATCCGGGGCAAGATACCATTCAAAGAACCGGTCGTGATTGCCCTTAAGACAAATCCAATCCCGTCCACCGGCCAGCCCGCGGACCAAAGTGTCGATCACGCCTTTGCTGTCAGGTCCCCGATCAACATAGTCACCCAGAAAGACCACCCGCGCATCGCTGCCGCCGTCGGCGTCGATCATCGCCAATGCGGAGTCCAGCATGCCAAGTTGGCCATGAATATCGCCGATGGCGTATAGAGGTTTTGTCATGCAAAATGTCTCGCATGCAGTCGGGGGCGGCGCAATCAGAACCGCCCCCGTTCAAGTTGGGTGTCGCGTTAGGCGACGTCAAACTGCAACGGCTTGACCTGTCGGAAGAGACCCGTCGCCTTGAGCTTGTCCACCACATTGGCAGGAACCGGCTCGTCGACATAGAGCAGCGCAATTGCCTCACCCTTTGAAGCAGAGCGGCCAAGGGTAAAGTTCGCGATGTTGACCTTGTTCTCACCCATGGTCATGCCCAGTGTCCCGATGATACCCGGCACGTCCTCGTTGGTGGTGTAGATCATGTGCGCGCCGATCTCGGCGTCGATATTGATGCCTTTGATCTGGATGAAACGCGGTTTGCCATCGCTGAACACGGTACCCGCAATCGAACGTTCACGCTCGGACGTGACAACGGTCACCTTGACATAGCCGTCAAACGCACCGGATTTCGCCTGATTGGTCGTGCTGATCTTGATCCCACGTTCCTTGGCGATCAGCGGGGCGCTGACCATGTTCACATCCGGGTTCACCCGCTTCATGATCCCGGCAATGGCAGAGCAGTTCAGCGCTTCGAGGTTCATCTCGGACACAGACCCATCATAGAGGATGTTGATTGCCTTGATCGGTTCGTCCGTCATCTGGCCGATGAAGCTGCCAAGGTGATCCGCAAGCTTGATCCACGGGCCCATGATCTTGGCTTCCTCAGCCGTCACCGACGGCATGTTGAGCGCGTTTTCCACGGCCCCGGTCAGCAGGTAGTTGGCCATCTGCTCGGCCACCTGAAGGGCGACGTTTTCCTGCGCTTCGGTTGTGGCGGCACCAAGGTGCGGGGTGCAGACCACGTTGGGCAGATTGAACAGCGGGTTCTCTGTCGCTGGTTCTTCGCTGAACACGTCAAACGCGGCACCTGCGACATGGCCGGATTTCAGCAGTTCCGCCAGCGCGGCTTCGTCCACAAGACCGCCACGGGCACAGTTGATGATCCGCACACCCTTCTTAGTCTTGGCAAGGTTTTCTGCCGACAGGATGTTGCGGGTCTGGTCTGTCAGCGGCACGTGCAGCGTGATGAAATCAGCCCGCTTGAGCAGATCCTCCAGTTCGACCTTTTCAACCTGCATCTGCTTTGCCTTGTCTTCGCCAAGGAACGGATCGTATGCCACGACTTTCATCTTGAGCCCACGGGCGCGGTCACACACGATCCCGCCGATATTGCCCGCACCGATCACACCCAGCGTCTTGCCGGTCAGTTCGACGCCCATGAACTTGGACTTTTCCCACTTGCCCGCATGGGTCGAGGCAGACGCTTCGGGGATCTGACGCGCACAGGCGAACATCATCGCAATTGCGTGTTCGGCGGTTGTGATCATGTTGCCAAACGGCGTGTTCATGACGATCACACCTTTCTTGGACGCAGCTTCCTTGTCGACGTTGTCGGTACCGATCCCGGCGCGACCGATCACTTTGAGGTTGGTTGCGTTTTCAAGGATCGTCGGTGTGACCTTGGTGGCCGAGCGGATCGCAAGACCGTCATACTGGCCAATCACTTCGGCCAGCTTGTCTTTGTCCTTGCCGAGATCGGGCTGGAAATCAACTTCGATGCCTCGGTCTTTGAAGATCTGAACGGCAGCGTCGGAGAGTTTATCAGAGATGAGTACACGGGGAGCCATGTCAGTGGTCCTTTTGAATATCGAGAGAAAGTGCGTGAGATCACGCACCCTACAGGGAATGAATGGGGAGGGTGCGCGCGTGCGCGCACCGTTTTCTATCAGGCGGCTTGGGCCAGCGCCTCGATCTCGGCGTGGAAGGCCCAATCAAGCCACGGCAACATCGCTTCGATGTCCGCAGTTTCGACCGTGCCACCACACCAGATGCGAAGACCTGCCGGTGCGTCGCGATAGGCACCAATGTCCAATGCCACACCTTCGGCTTCCATTCGCTTGGCGACCGCCTTGGCGAAAACCGCACCATCGGTGATCCGGTTATCGGTGAACTTCAGGCAGACCGACGTGTTCGATCGCGTTGCCGGATCATCCGCAAGGTTCGCAATCCAGTCATTCGCCTCGCAGAAATCGAAGACTGCTTTCGCATTGGCATCTGCCCGAGCCATCAGCCCCTTGAGACCGCCGACCGATCGCGCCCAGTCGAGCGCTTGCAGGTAATCCTCGACCGCCAGCATCGACGGTGTGTTGATCGTTTCACCGACAAAGATGCCTTCGATCAGCTTGCCGCCTTTGGTCATGCGGAAGATCTTGGGCAGCGGCCAAGTCGGTGTGTAGGATTCGAGTCGTTCGACCGCGCGAGGGGACAGGATCAGCATCCCGTGCGCCGCTTCGCCGCCCAGCACCTTCTGCCAGGAGAATGTCGTGACATCCAGCTTGTCCCACGGCAGGTCTTGCGCAAAGGCCGCCGATGTGGCGTCGCAGATCGTCAGCCCTTCGCGACCCACCGGGATCGAGTCGCCATTCGGCATCCGCACACCCGAGGTCGTGCCGTTCCAAGTGAAGACGACATCAGTATCGTAGTCAACCGACGCCATATCAACGATCTGACCATAGTCAGCGGTTTTCACCTCGGCGTCGATCTTAAGCTGTTTGACAACATCCGTGACCCAGCCAGCGCCAAAGGATTCCCAAGCGACCATTGTCGCCTTGCGTGCACCAAGCAGCGACCACATCGCCATTTCAACCGCGCCGGTGTCGGACGCGGGAACGATGCCAATTTTGTAATCGGCGGGCACGCCAAGCAATTCGCGCGTCTCTTCGATCGCGGCCTTTAGCTTGGCCTTGCCAACACCAGCCCGGTGCGAGCGGCCCAGCGGCGCATCGGCGAGATTTTCGAGTTTGAAAACGGGGGGTTTGGCACAGGGGCCAGAAGAAAAACGCGGGTTAGCCGGCCGCGTTGCCGGTTGTTCAATAGCCATTGATGCTATCCTTCCAGATAAGCGCCCTTCGTTGGGGAAGGGTGTCCCACCGCTGCGTTTATGCGGGTGGCGTGAACCGCGCAAGTCGGAAAATGCGACCAATGAGACGCATTTGGCATTTGGATTGCGACGTGTGTTGCGGATCGGAAACTTGAATCTTTTCGCCATATGTCGCGACAGCGGATACCGCGCAAAGGACGTATTTCGAAAGAAAAGAAGAAACACGTTCGGTACTTCCGACTGGCCTTTTTTTCGGCCCGCCGATACATCGCCGCACAGTTCGTATCGGAGACTTGCCATGTTCACAGCCACGCTCATTGCCCGTCCGGGAACGCTTGATCCCGCTCTTCCAGAAGCCCTGCGCAACGCCTGGGGCGGCGGCGATTTGGTTTGGCTTTCACCTGATGAGGCCGCAGAATTTGATTTGGAATTGATTCCGGACTCCGCCGAGACAAGCTGGACCGCCCTGCAGGATCAAGGCGTCGACCTTGCGATCCAGCCAAGTGCGAATCGGCGCAAGAAGATGCTCCTGGCCGACATGGACAGCACCATGATCCAGCAGGAATGCATTGACGAACTAGCCGAGGTAGCTGGCGTAGGCGCACATGTGAAAGAAATCACAGCCCGGGCCATGAATGGCGAACTGGATTTCGAAGGCGCTTTGATTGAACGGGTCGCTTTGCTCAAAGGCCTGCCCGAGTCGGTGATTGACGATGTTTTGGCCAGCCGTATCACGCTGATGCCCGGCGGCCCCGCCCTGCTGGCCACGATGAAGGCACATGGGGCTTATGCCGCGCTCGTGTCCGGCGGGTTTACTGCTTTCACCGCGCGGGTGGCCACGACGCTTGGCTTTGACGAGAACCGCGCCAACACGCTCCAGTCAGAGAACGGCAAGCTGACAGGCAACGTGGCGCGCCCAATCCTTGGACGTGAAGCCAAGGTCACAGCGTTGGAAGAAATCACCGCACGTTTGAGCATCACTGATGCCGATGTTCTGGCGGTCGGCGATGGGGCCAATGACCTTGGCATGTTGCAGCGCGCTGGGTCCGGCGTGGCGCTGCACGCCAAACCAAGTGTACAGGTACAAGCAAAGCTGCGCATCAACCATGGCGATCTGACCGCGCTTCTGTTTTTGCAGGGTTACAGCCGTGACGCTTTCATTACACCAGAAGTCCCGGCGCTGGCCTGATCTCGCCGGTCACAAGCCCGTCCCAGTTGTGAACGGTCGGGGTCAGGAAGGCTTTGACTTCGGGGTGATCGGCCTCCAGCACGTCCAGCTTCACGAGGATCGCAGCAATCGCACATTCCGCGGCACGGGTCGCGCCATCTGCCGCCTTGACCGCAACACCCAAGCCGCGGGTCGGCAGGATGGCGATGAAGTACCCCTCGGCACCCGTCTTGAGAGCAACGGGTTCGCTGGCCACCCGCATCAACCGCGTGCAGGCCCGACCTTCGCCCGCCACGAGTTCGGGATGGGTGTGCATCGCTTCGACCAACCGCGCGCCAGCGGTGCTCATTGTGTCCGACCGCTGCGCCGCTGTCGCAAACCATGCCATCGCACGGGCCATACCGTGCATCGTGGTCGCAAAATTGGGTGCCGAACAGCCATCGATACCGAACCCGGGGCTGGTCTGGTCCGTCACCGTCTCGAACGCCTCAAGGCAGGCTTTCTGAACCGCATGTTCGGGATCGACATAGTTCGGCCCTGCACCCAAGTGTTTTGTCAGGGTCAGGAAGCCGGCGTGTTTGCCGGAACAATTGTTGTGCACGCGACAAGGCGATTGATGCGCGCGGATCATCTCAAGCTTGAGATCGGTATCCCGGCTAACCTGCGGACCACAACACAGAGCGTCATCGTTCAGACCAAGATCTGACAACCAGCGATTCACCCGGTCCACATGGATCGTCGCACCCTGATGCGACGCACAGGCCAAGGCCAATTGTTCTGTCGTCAAACCGCGCGCGTCAGCCGCGCCAGAGGTCAACAGCGGCAGCGCCTGGATCATCTTTGACGAACTGCGCGGGAGCACAACAGCGTCAGGATCCCCCCAAGCAGATACGATCTGCCCGGATCCGTCACAAATCACCGCGTGACCGATGTGGTGACTTTCGAGAAACGGGCCGCGCCAGACCTCGGCCAAAGCAGCAGGCTGTGCCATGGGTTGCTCCTGTAGAGTTGGGCAAAAAACTGCCAATTGGGCTTTAAAGATCCTCATAAATCAGGCTATTCTCACGCCGTCGAGGGCAAAGTTGCAGTGACATAAGGGGGGTTAACCCCATACTGTGGCAAACAAACGAGTTGAGGCTAAGGACAGTCTGGAGGCTGGACGCATGAATTCATGGATTGGCGGTGCGGTGATCGGTGCGATGGCACTGGTAACGGCAGGTATAAGCGCGGCGCAGGAAACAAGTACGAACCGCGTGAATGCCATCACCGACTGGAGCGTTTTTGAAGGACAGGAACCGCGCGAATGTTGGGCGGTGACGACCTATAAGGAAAGCGTGAACACAAAGGATGGCCGCGTCGTGGCTGTGACGCGCGGAGAAATCCTATTGATGGTGTTCTACCGTCCCGGCGCCGAAGTGCAGGGACAAGTGGCCTTTACAGGCGGCTATCCCTTTGCGCCGGGGTCGACGGTCAATGTCAACATAAGCGGCACAGAATTTGAGTTTTTCACCGAAGGTGAATGGGCATGGCCCGCAACACCGCAAGACGATTCCAAGATCGTCACGGCAATGAAACGCGGTGCTGATGCGGTTCTTACGGCACGTTCAGCGCGCGGGACGACGACCAAAGACACGTTCTCGCTCTTGGGCTTTACCGCTGCGGTCGAAGACGCGGAAAAGCGCTGTTCGAACGGTTAAACCTTCAATGGGGTAGGTGTCTCTGCCCCGCGCCAATCGATTCGATTTTAGAAATTCCCAAAATGGTCGGACCGTCGCGTCCGACCTTTTTCGATCACGGTCGGAATTCAATCTTGCTATATAACTACATTTCTAGTTTTATGGTTTCATGAATCAGACACAACATCACGCCCGCGCCCTATCTGCCTTGGGCCATGAAGCACGGCTTCAGATATTTCGCGTTCTTGTCAAAGCCGGGCATTCCGGCCTGACAGTGAGCCAGATCGCCGAACATCTTGGCCTCCCTGCCTCGACACAGGCGCATCACCTCAAGATGCTCGTCGAAGCCGGACTGGTGACGCAGACCCGGCAAGGGCGCGAAGTGATCAATACGGTCGATTTTGACAGAATGAATGGCCTGATCGGGTTCCTTTCAGAGGAATGCTGCACAGGGTTCGCAACCAACACTTCCGACACCGCAGCATAGTTCAAGGACATCGACAATGGCTGACCTCTCATCCAATGCCCCCCCGAACCCGATCTGGCTTGCGGTCAAGAAGCAGAAGGTCTGGATCACCTCTGCCCTTCTGCTTTTGCTCGTTGCGCTGGTGTCGCTCAACCAAGCCGAAGACAGCCTTGGTTTTGTGGTGCAGTCACTTTTGAAAACCGGGCCGTATCTGCTCTTGTCAATCGGCATTGCGGCATGGGCCGTTGCAACGGGTGCCGACAACTTGATCGCACGCGCGTTTACCGGATCACCTGCTTTGATGATCTTTCTCGCTGCACTCGCGGGTGGTCTTTCGCCGTTCTGTTCCTGTGGCGTGATCCCTTTGATTGCTGCCCTTTTGACGATGGGTGTTCCGCTATCCGCTGTGATGGCGTTCTGGCTGGCATCGCCAGTGATGGACCCGTCAATGTTTCTGCTGACCTCGGGTGTTCTGGGGTTCGACTTCGCGGTGGCCAAAACCCTAGCGGCGATTGGTCTTGGCGTGGCAGGCGGATTCATTGTCTACGCGTTGGCAGGAAGCCACATTCTGCACGACGCCCTGCGCGAAGGTGTGGGCAATGGCGGCTGTGGATCAGCCAAGATCCGCAATCCAAAACCAGTGGTCTGGCGCTTTTGGGAACATTCTGACCGGGTCGAGAAATTCGGCAAGGAAGCGCTGAAAACCACGCTGTTTCTGGCGCAATGGCTGACACTGGCGTTCCTGCTGGAAAGCCTGATGCTGGCCTATATCCCTGCGGAAACCATCACCTCTGTTCTTGGCGGCACAGGCATCGGACCAATCGCAATCGCGACAGTGGTTGGCGTGCCGGCCTATTTGAACGGCTATGCTGCTCTACCGCTGATCAGCGGGTTGATGGAGCAGGGTATGGCACAAGGCGCAGGTCTTGCCTTCCTTGTGGCAGGGGGCGTCACATCTTTGCCAGCCGCCATTGCGGTTTGGGCCTTGGTTAAACCCCGGGTGTTCACGCTCTATATCGCCATATCGCTGGGCGGCGCGTTCCTGATCGGTTTGGCCTACCAGGGCTGGACGATGATCTAAACGCGAATGCAGTTTCATCACGTCAGCCTGACCGCAAACGACGCCAATGCCCTTAGCGACTTCTACATAACAGTATTTGGATGTGTGGACCGTCGCCCGGCAAAAAGGCTGTCTGATCCGTGGGTGTCGCAAGGCAATGGCGTTCCCGGTTCAAACATCCTGTCACGATGGCTGACATTTCCAAATACGACCGGACCGTTTTTGGAGATCCTCGAATACGAGGTCATGTTGGACGCCGCACCGCAACCGCCCAACACAAGAGGATGCGGTCACATCGCGTTTGTCGTTGATGACCTCAACGCCACGGTTGCGAATGTCCTCGCTCATGGCGGTGCGAAGCAGGGAGACATTGTAAACATCGGCTCAGCAGAGCACCCGATCCTCGTTGTCTACATGCGCGATCCCGAGGGCAATATCGTGGAACTGGAACAGATTTGACAGAATACCCTGTTCCCCTTTGGCAAAGCCCAAAGAATCCTATATGTGGCCTATCTCTTTTCGAGAAAGGCTGACCCCATGACCGGCTCTGCACCGATCACGCAAGACGTTCTGACCATCCCCCGCAAACTGCCGGAGGGGGGCAAGACGAATATTGTCGGCCTGACCCGCGACAAGCTGCGCGACGGGTTGATCGCCATGGGCACACCGGAAAAGCAGGCCAGGATGCGGACGGGTCAGATCTGGCAATGGGTCTACCAGTGGGGCGTGCGCGATTTCCACGCAATGACGAACCTTGCCAAAGCTTATCGCGCAGAGCTTGACGACCATTTCGAAATCGCCTTGCCCGAGATTGTATCGAAACAGGTCTCGGCCGATGGCACCCGCAAATACCTTGTCCGCATCGCGGGCGGCCACGAGGTCGAGGTTGTCTACATCCCCGAAACCGACCGGGGCACGCTCTGTATCTCTTCTCAAGTGGGCTGCACGCTCACTTGTTCATTCTGCCACACCGGCACGCAGAAACTCGTCCGCAACCTGACCGCCGGGGAAATCATCGGGCAGGTCATGCTGGCCCGCGACGATCTGGGCGAATGGCCCGAACCGGGTGTCGGCACTGGCGAAAACGGTCCGCGCCTGTTGTCCAACATCGTGCTGATGGGCATGGGTGAACCGCTCTACAATTTCGACAACGTGCGCGACGCGATGAAGATCGCGATGGATGGCGAAGGCATTGCGCTGTCGCGCCGCCGTATCACGCTGTCCACGTCTGGCGTTGTGCCGGAGATCGCCAAGACGGCGGAGGAAATCGGCTGCCTTCTCGCTGTCAGTTTCCACGCCACCACGGACGAAGTGCGCGACAGGCTGGTGCCAATCAACAAGCGATGGAACATCGAAACGCTGCTGGACGCGCTGCGGGAATACCCGAAGAAATCCAACTCCGAGCGGATCACGTTTGAATACGTGATGCTCAAAGAAGTGAACGACAGCGACGCTGACGCGCGCCGACTGGTCAAGCTGATTTCGGGCATCCCCGCCAAAATCAACCTGATCCCGTTCAACGAATGGCCCGGTGCGCCCTACCAGCGGTCTGACTGGTCGCGGATCGAGTCCTTTGCCGACATCATCTACAAGGCGGGCTATGCGTCCCCCATCCGAACACCGCGTGGCGAAGACATCATGGCGGCCTGTGGCCAGTTGAAATCCGCGACGGAACGCGAACGCAAAAGCAAGGCACAAATCGCGGCTGAGACCGGAATGTCCTAAGCCCAAGTGCTTTGGAATTGTGATGGGCACTTCTGGTGTTGACTGAAGAATTGACCCTTTGCATGGCAGAACCGGCGTCAGCTCGTCTTTTTTACCCAAGTTCCCATCATTGGGCTTGATTGCCCTCGGCTCTTTCCCCTATCTAAGAGCAATCCTGATTATTTTAATTGGGTATTGTGCCACCACTGTCAAATAAGGGGCAATCATGCACCACGCTCACATCCTTCTGCCGGATGATGACCTGCGATCCGCCGAAATGCGTGTGATCGCGCTGCTGCGTGCATGGAACACCACTTTGGACGCGCAAACAGCGATGTGGGAAGATTTACAAACCTCGTTGGGCGACGCCCGCGCCAGATCGTGTCTGCAAGCGTTCGAACAGATGCTTCAATTGCTCGCAAAACACGGCTGGCGCCCTCTGACGATCATGCCTTTAGAGACCAAGGGCGTGTCGCCGGATGAGGCCGCTTTGGCACGTTTCGTGATGGCGTCAACCGAACAAAGGCGCGACGCTGCGTTGGCCGAGGCTGGGTTTCTCGTGGCTCCCAATGCTCTTCTTCCGCTGCTCTGCGCGGCGTCGCAGTTTGGCCTGCCGCTCTTGTGCGAAGAATGCCGGACGCGGATTTTTGCACCGGTTGCAAAAGGCCCGCTGAACTAGGCTACCAGCTCCTGCCGTACGATTTCTTGACCTACCCCCTTGACCCTCCAGCGACTGGAAGCCCTATCTGATCCTTGAACCACAAGGATTCCCGCATGACCACCCTTCGTTTCGCCGTCGACAACATGAGCTGCGCAGGCTGTGCAGGCCGCGCCGAACGCGCATTGGCAGCCTCGCCCGGCGTGACCGAAGCATCCGTCAACATCGCAAACCACATGGCGCAGGTTACCGGAACCGCTTCGCCCGAAACATTGCGCGCCGCACTCAAAACGGCGGGCTACCCCGCACGCGAAGCCAGCCACCGCCTGTCCATTGAAGGCATGACCTGCGCCTCTTGCACGGGCCGCGTTGAACGCGCACTTGAGGCGATGCCCGGTGTCTTGTCGGCAAGCGTGAACCTCGCCACGCAAACCGCAAGTGTCCGAACGCTGGACGGTGCCGTGACAATCGACGCGCTGGCACAGACGGTCACCGACGCGGGCTATCCCGCCAAAGCGGTCGACAACGACACCCAATCGGAACCACCTTCCGAAATCAAACCGCTGCGCCGCGACACGCTGATCGCCGCGGCACTCACGCTTCCTGTGTTCCTGACGGAAATGGGCGGCCACCTTTACCCGCCGCTGCATCACGCGATCATGGGCAGCATCGGGATGCAGAGTTTTTGGGTGCTGCAATTCCTGCTGATCACACTGGTTCTTGCATGGCCGGGGCGTCGGTTTTTCCGTATCGGATTGCCGCTCCTGGCCAAGGGCAGCCCGGACATGAACAGCCTCGTTGCCCTAGGGACGCTTGCGGCGTGGAGCTATTCAACAATTGCCACGTTTGCCCCGGCGCTCCTGCCCGATGGCACCCGTGCCGTGTATTTCGAAGCCGCCGGCGTGATTGTCACACTGATCCTTGCTGGCCGCTGGATGGAAGCCCGCGCGAAAGGGCGCACCGGCGCTGCCATTCGGCACCTGATCGGGTTGCGTCCTGACACTGTTCTGCGGTCACGGGAAGGGGTTTTTACCGAAGTCCCCCTGTCCGAAATTTCCGTCGGCGATGAGATCAAAGTGCTGCCCGGCGGACGAATCGCGGTCGATGGCGTGGTGATCGAGGGCGATTCCTATGTCGATGAATCGATGATCACAGGCGAACCGGTGCCCGTCGCAAAAACAACAGATGACAGCGTGACCGGGGGCACGATCAACGGGCGCAAGGCGCTCATCTACCGCGCGTCGGCGGTCGGCTCGAACACGGTGCTGGCGCGCATCATCGACATGGTGCAGACCGCCCAAGGCGCAAAGCTGCCGATTCAGGCGCTGGCTGACCGGGTGGTGCGCATTTTCGTACCTGTGGTGCTGGGCATCGCGGCGCTTACCGTGGCCATCTGGCTGGCCTTCGGGCCGCAACCGTCGCTTGGATACGCGCTAGTGGCCGGGGTTGCCGTGCTCATCATCGCCTGCCCCTGCGCCATGGGCCTTGCGACCCCAACATCCATCATGGTCGGCACAGGGCGTGCCGCCGAACTGGGCGTGCTCTTCCGCAAGGGTGATGCGCTGCAACGGCTGGACGACGCCAAGGTTGTGGCCTTCGACAAGACCGGCACCCTGACCGAAGGGCGCCCGAGCCTTGTCGATCAGTATAGCGTCCCCGGTGTCGATGCAGCAGAAATACTCCGACTGGCCGCCACCGTGGAACAGGGATCAGACCACCCGATCGCGCGCGCCATCCTGTCGGGAGCGCCAACAGGTCTTCCCGATGTCACGGACAGCGAGACGATCCCGGGATCCGGCCTCATTGCAACGGTGGGTGGGCAGAGTGTGGTCGTGGGGTCTGAGCAACACCTGTCAGATCAGGGCGTGAACACCGCGCCCCTTAAGGACAGCATCGCGCGCTTTGCGGAACAGGGCCACAGCCTTGTGTGCCTTGCCCGTGACGGACAAGCAGTCGCGGTTTTTGCCGTGGCCGATCAGATCAAACCCAGTGCCAAACCGGCAATCGACGCGCTTCACGTGGCGGGTCTCAAGGTCGCGATGATCTCGGGCGACAATACCGCCGCAGCCAACGCCATCGCCCGTCAGCTGGGCATTGACCATGTCACCGCAGGTGTGCGTCCAGATGGCAAGGTCGATGCGATCAAGGCATTGCGCGACCAGTTCGGCGCTGTGGCTTTTGTCGGCGACGGCATCAATGACGCCCCGGCCCTTGCCGAAGCAGATATCGGACTGGCCATCGGCACAGGCACCGATGTCGCCATCGAGGCGGCGGATATCGTCCTTTCCTCTGGTCGGGTATCCGGCGTGGTCAACGCAGTCGACGTCTCAAAGCACACAATGCGCAACATCAGGCAGAACCTCTTTTGGGCCTTTGCCTACAACACCGCGTTGATCCCGGTTGCGGCAGGTGTGCTTTACCCGGCCTTTGGTATCCTGCTTTCGCCAATGCTAGGCGCAGGCGCGATGGCGCTGAGCTCTGTCTTCGTTCTGACCAACGCCCTGCGCCTGCGCAAGATTGCACCGGCGCAGGAAGACACCCCAACGCCCCGCTACACGGAGGCCCCGGCATGAACATCGGAGACGTGGCACAAAAAGCCGGCCTGCCGCCCAAAACCATCCGGTACTACGAAGACATCGGGCTGATCGCACCCTTGCGTGACACGAACGGATATCGTGTGTTCCGCGATAGTGATCTGCACAAGCTGGCCTTTCTGGGTCGCGCCCGCGCTCTTGGTTTCACCATCGAGGACTGCCGCACCCTGCTGGCCCTCTACGAAGACGACACCCGCGCAAGTGCAGATGTGAAAGAACTCGCGCAGGCGCATCTGGCCAAGATCGAAGATAAGATCGCACAACTGGAATCGATGCGCGGAACACTGTTCGACCTCGTGAAAAGCTGCGCTGGGGACAACCGCCCTGATTGCCCGATCCTCAGCGATCTGGCGACAGGCCAGCACTGATCTACCTATTTCTTCTCTTTCCAAATACGCCACGCACCTTGGCCACCGCGAGAAACCCAATGACAATGCATACCGTTTCGGCTGGCGGCTTTCCGTCGACGGTAAGCCGCGATGCGTCGACGCATCGCGCGCCCGACTCTAGCCGATCTCGATCGAGGTGACCTGACGATACGGGGTATCGGGGGAACACAGGATCGACCCGAACGCGGGCTCGTTCACCGCATTCGGAAAATCCTGCGCTTCAAGGCACAGCCCGGCAAACCGACCATGTGCAGCCCCCGGCCCTTCGGGTAGCGCACGAGCAAGCGAGTTTGACGTGTAGACCTGCAACCCGGGACGGTCGGTCCACAAACGAAGCCCAAGACCATTCGGCGCCGCCACCTCGGCCGCTGGTTCAGCACCCTTCGTCAGGACAAGATTCCCATCCCAACCATCCCCGTCACCAAGCCGGACAGGCGTTCGGAAATCGAAGGCCGAGCCTTTCACCGGGTCGATCCGCCCCAATGGCACAAGGTCTGGATCATTGGGCGTATACCAATCGGCAGCAACCGTTAGGGTGTGATCTGTCACTGTTCCCTGACCCATCAGGTTAAAGTAAAGATGTTGCGCAAGGTTGATCGGCGTTACACGGTCTGGCACCGCGTCCATCTCCCACGTCAGGCGACCGCCCACCAACCGCATCACAACGCAAAATTCCACTTTTCCGGGATAGCCCTGATCGCCGTCTTCTGACACCAAGCGCAGTTCCACAGCGCAATCGCCATCCTGTGACATCCGCCAATTGCGTTTCCCGATCCCACCCGGTCCACCATGCAAATGGTGCGGCGGGTTATTGACGGGCAGGACATAAGTCACACCGTCCATCACGAATTGCGCGTTCGCGACCCGGTTCGCCACACGGCCGCAAATCACCCCCATCGACGCTGGATTCTGACGGTAATGCTCCGGCTCGGCGTAACCTAGGACAACAGACTTGTCACCGACACGCCACTCCATCACTGCACAGCCGAGAGACAGGATCTTAATCTCGGTGTCGGCGTCCCGCAGCACGTGTGTTGTGATCTGGTCCAAAGCGATCTCCTCCCGCTCACCTGACCGAAGCAAACAAGCAGCGTCAACCCGCCTGCATCTTCAGTTACTTTGAACGTGACAGAAACAGCGCCGACCAGACTCGGCGATCCACGATAACGCAAGCCAACGCAAGCAAGGCCAATACCGACAGCATCCATTTCGACACTATCTCCATGGTCCCTTCGATCTGCACTGCATGCACAACAGTGCCGATCACAACCACACAAACCGAAGCGGTGTGCAGTACGCGCCACAGTCGAAGGCGCACGGCAAATCTTCGACGCAACACACCCAGTGACGCCGCCGCGAACATCGCCCACATGGCGATCACACCCCAAGTCGCAAACGGTGTCGGCGAAACGAGGAGAAGTGCGTCAACCACATCCGGCGGGCTCGTAATCCACAGCCCCACCACATGGACGACGACTGCCAGAACCAATAATGCGCCCACGATGCGATGCAAGCCTCGTCCTCGCATTCCCGCCAAACCGGGCAAATAGCCTCCGACCAGCAAGGGTTGTACAAGCAGCAAGGCCATTCCGATAACGCCTGCAAAACCCGCCACGATATAAACGGGATCACGCCATTGCAGCAGCGGACTGGTCAGGGCCCAGACGCTAGGCACCAAAATCGCTGCACCGACGAGAACCCAGATCAGAGTCGCGCGGGATCCTGGCATGGCGGTCGACCTGACAGTCAGACCGGCTGCAAAACAAAGTGCGCGCTAAGGCTGGTGTCGCGCGAACTGGCCATCAAAGGACGCAGGAACACGGTCTCAAACCCGTCGCCATCAAAGGCCAGATGGCCATGCGCCTGCCCAAACGCTGGGACGATCTGTGGCATCTCAAGCCGGAATTCCCCCTTGGCATCCGTGAGTGTTGCACCGTGACTGTGCCAATCGCGCTCGTGCCCTTCAGTCGTGTGCGCCCAGATCTGGATACGCTGGCCCGCCAACGGCGCACCATCCCCAGCACGACGCACGGTTCCTGTCATCCAAAAACCGCCACCCCCAATCCGATCCACGATACGCGCACCGGGACGGTAATTGTTCGAACCACCGCGCATCGTCGGTGTGGGTGCCAACCCGGCAGCGCAGGCGGGAATAATCAGACCCGTGCTGGCCGTCATTAGGGTAGCTGCGCCGGTTGCAACCATCGCCCGGCGGGTGAGTTTAGAGAACGTCATGTCTAGCCTCCTCTGCGGTGGGAATGCGCGCAATGCAGATCACATTCACACCTCGTTTAGTCACTCTACCTCATCAAAGAATAAGCTTCACACCAGTTTCAACAAAGCGCACCCACGTCTTCGTGAAGCTGATCTTGCGGATTTGGTGCGGGCATCACAGCGGCAAAACGCAGCGGCACGCGCAAAAATTCGCCAATCGCATGTGACAGCCAACCCTGTGATCCAGCTCCAACATATTCAAAACACGCTATTATAAAGTGTCTTTCAGCACACCAAACAACCTTAAGGCTTGGCGAGCGGCCATGAATGCGGTGGTCTGCAATTGTTGTTCAACAACCTATTATGGAGAAAGCACGTGGCTAAATCTGCAACTCTAGACCTGATGAAATTCTTCAGCGTCTGTCTGACCAACCTCGAAGAGCGAGGAATCACAGTCGAAGCGTCATCTGATTTCGAAGCCTGCGAAGACAGGATGCGCGCCCTCGGAAAAAACTCGATCACACCGATGATCTCTTACGAACACAACGACCTGTCCAAGGACAATGCCGGATGGTTGATCCTGCAAAAGGATGGCAAGGACATTGGCGGCGTCGCAGCGCGGCACGACATGTTCGTGACCGAAACTCTATCCAACTTTTGGACGCGCAGTTATGCAAGGTTGTACAAAGGTAAAGGTCACCTGCACGTTGTCTCTGACGGTCCGCGTCCGTGCGACGAAATTTCGGGCAGCGTGATCTATATGGGCGAGTTCTTTATCGCCGAAAACGCACGAGGATCTCGCCACCTTCTCTCGCTCTACACGCATTTGCTTTTCACGTATTGCCAACTGCGCTGGCATCCAGATTGGCTCTATGCCTTTGTCCGAGCTGACGACGCGAGATTAGGATATGCGACGGAATATGGGTTCACCCGCCAATATCCGGGCGCTCATGTTTGGGGTGCGCTTCCCAAAGGCCGTGCTGTAGGAGAGTACCTAGTGGCCCTGCAATCAAATGACCTGACCGATATGGCGCGGTTTTTCAATCATCACCCATCCTGTCTTCTGGGCGTCGATTCGCTTAAAAGAGTCGAGTAGTTCAGAACGAAAAGGGTGCCCGAGGCATCCCTGACGGGGAGCATGAGGCGAACGAAGCTGACCTCTACGGTTTCGTTCGTCTCGGGGAATGGCACGATCCGTTTAAGCGGCGTGATCATCCCGACACCAGAATGCGCTACCGACCTGATCTGTCCGTTCAATTCGGCCAGATCGGATGTGCTCAAAGTTTCAAGGAAATTCTCCAACCGGGAGTTTTCGTCCGATCCAAGCGTCGTCGCAGACAGCCCTAGCGCTCCGACATGGTGGATGCGCGGGACTGACGTCAACGCTTCTGCTGCGCTCACCAAATCGAAGTGCGATGCAATTTGATCACTTTTGGAAAGGTCACCATCCGTATCTTTCCACCAAGAGATGATAGAGTCCAACGTCGGTCGGTCCCCCATCCGGTCCAGCGACCGTTCGGTGGCCTTGAACACAGCCGACAACAACCGTGCTGCCTGACGGTCCACTTCCTGAATTGGCAACGCTTCGAATTCATGTTGCAAATGCTCGTTCCGGTCCCGCAGCAGAACATCCACCGGCACACCCAAAGCATCCGCCAAACGGACAGGTGTTGCCATGTTAGGCAAAGTACCACCGCGCATGATATCCGAAATGGCATGATCCTGGTCAAACCCCGCTCGTACAGAAAGCTCGGCTTCACTTAGGTTTTGCGACTGCATGATGCTTTTTAGGTTCGCCTTGAAGTTATCAAGAACTTCTAGTTCGGAAGTGTTTAAAGCCATGTTGCGGTCCAATTGTTACAGCATTTACCCACACACAACACATGGGTAACGTCGCAATAGTGGTATGTATAGCACGAATGCACCCTAGGGGTGATTTAAGTAAGTCCGCGCTGCGAAAAACCTTAGTGAAAGATCACTTGGCAAACACTGTTCTGACCAACCCCAGATCGCTTTCGTCGATGTCTTTCTGGAAGTGTTCCAAAAGATCGAGATGCACCATCAAATCTGTGTAACGCGCCTCCATCAGGGCAAGGTTAGGGCACTTCTTTGACGAAGACCGAGCACACGTTCTGTTCGCCACCGCATACGCAAGTGGGGCTAACCTGCGTCCCGATCACAACATATCGGCCAAATGCCGCCGACACCACAGAAGGACTGCTTGCGGCAACGGCTAGAAATGGTAGGCGGTCCGCGAAAAAAGATGTCTGGAATATGCGTCAATCAATATCGGGCGGCGAGCAGCTAACACCCGTAAAGAGCATGAATCCTATTCTGCCTGCGGTCTCGCAAGCGCAGCATAGGTAGCCGATCGCGCACTGTGTTGGACGTCTCAACACGACCGAAACCGTTCGGATTCTGAACTGCACAACGGATAAAAAGACGAAGTTATGTCGACGATCACTGGCACGAACAACACGCCAAAAGGACCAGTAACCATTCTTGGTCAAGCCTATGTCGGTGAAACACTTATCGCGCGTCCAAATGGGGTCGGCGATGCCGACGGCATCGATTATTCGACAGAAACCTTCCAATGGCTCCGGGATGGCGAAATTATTGAAGGCGCTACAGGCCGGACGTTTGATATCACAGAAGACGACGTAGCTGCGCGCCTCAGCGTACGCTACACTTACCTCGATTTCGGCAGCACTCTTGAAATACTTACAAGTGACCCCGAACCGGCGGTTCCACCAGCAGGAACGCCGATTCAGAATGATTCCGGCCCCACCAATCCACTGATCGTTTTGGGTGATGCACAGGTCGGGGAAACTTTGACAGCGCGACCAAATGCAATCATCGATCCAGCGGGGATCGACACAGAGACGATCGCCTATCAATGGCTCCGCGACGGATCGCCGATCACCAATGCAACTGCACAGACTTATTATGTGACGGATGCCGACATTGATGCTCAGATCACAGTGCAGTTTTCTTATGCAAATCTTCTAGGCGCCAGCCGAACCCTGACAAGCAACCCAAAAGCTCCGGTTCCGGTTCCAATCGTTGAAGAGGTGCCGCCCGCGCCGCCTACTGAAGATCCACAAGACGATTTGCTGTTTGGCACGGCCGGTGCAGATACGCTTCGCGCAGCTTTCGGGCTTAAACGGATCGACGCTTTCGGCGACACCGATACGGTCTCGTTTAGTGGCGACCAGTCCAACTACACTTTGGTCATCGGACAAGATGATTTGACCGTTATGGATCACCGGGCGTTTGGCCAAGGCGCAATCACGCTCAACAACGTTGAATTCATCGATTTCGCAACTGAAATTCCCGCCTTCGACGGCCCGTTTGATGTGCAACAGCACGCGGGTTTGGCAATCCTAAGCGAAGCTGAGGCAGAGGCGATCATTGAACTGTACATCGCTTATTTCGATCGCGCGCCAGATTCCATTGGACTGAACTTCTGGGGAACTGCATTTGCCAACGGCGTTTCCCTTATCGAAATGGCCGTTCTATTCGCCGATCAGAACGAGACTCGCACCCTCTATCCTGAAGGCACACCTAATGAGGATTTCGCAACCACCGTCTATTTCAACGTACTTGGCAGAGCACCAGATCAATCAGGTTTGACTTTCTGGACAAATGCCTTGGACAGTGGTGCCGTTACGCGTGATGGATTGATCCTCGAAGTGCTTAACGGGGCGCGGGCCTCGCTGCAGGTCGATCGCGGCCATAGTTTCGTCACCCAGCAATTGGAGGACAGAAACTATCTAGAGAACAAGATCGACATTGGAGCTTTGTTCGCTGTCCACCGGGGAATGTCCGATGTCGCACAAGCCGAACTGGTGATGGATCTCTATGATGGCACGACCGCAAGCATCTCGGACTCGGTCAACGCGATTGACGATTTCTACCGTGACGCTCTCGACCCCAACGATGGGGCATTTCTCTTGCAGGTCGTCGGCGTTCTGGACAGCCCTTTCCTAGATTGATCCGTCATCCCAATTTCCGCGTTGCCAACGCTTCGATTAAGAAATCGAAGACCAGCCTTAAGCGCTTGTTGGTCAGAATATCCCTGTGCGCGGTCAACCAGATTGGAAAGGGCAGACCCGGTTGCGATGGGGCGGCCCGATCTATTGATGGGTCCGTGTCACCGATGTGCACGTCGATCAAGCCAACCCCAAGGCCCTGTCGAAACATCTCCCACATTGCAAGGTAACTCGTGCACTCGCAGGCCACTGATGACTGCGCAAGCGGGATTCCGATCGCCTTCATCGCCCCAACGAAATCCTTCGCCGCCGCAATGGCGCGGTTGAGCATGGTCAGAGTAATGTCTGCCATGTTGTTCTTTCACGCAGGCGCGCTGCTCTTGGTAAAGTCACCCGAACTCTTACTCAGCTTCGACGCGGCACAACGTGCCGATCTAGCTGGCCTGTTTATGGAAATGCACAGAGCAGGTATTTGGATTTGGCAAGTGTTCTTTACTTTGCATTTGGTGCTGCTGGGTATTTTGGTGCTGGGTTCCCGCCGCTTTCCCCGTATCATCGGTATCGGGCTCATCGTTGGCGCTTCGGGATATCTGCTGGACAATGTGTATGCCTTTGCGTTTCCAGATGCCGCGCTCCTTGGAATGCTCCGCGCTGGTCTTCTTGCTGTCGTCACTCTTTCCGAAGTCGGTTTTGCACTCTGGCTTCTGATCAAAGGGCAGACTCAAAGCAAAGTCCGGGAAACAGAAATCCTCATCGGCACATAGCTTGCAAAATAGGAAACGGGCGGTCCATAAGACCGCCCGCTTCAACCCAAGGCATTAGGTCAGGTCAGTTTTCAAAGATGATCTCAAAGTCGACCCGACGCTCACTCAAACCGGGCTGGCCAGCCAAGATTTGCGGCGTTGAATGCGCTGCGATGATGATCTGCTCGGGATCAAACCCGGCACCCACCAAAGAACTCATCAAGGCGACCGCGCGAAGACGTGCCGTCGCAGGTGTTTCGCCTGATCCTGGCTCATCCGAGAATTGACCCACGACGCGCAAACGTGCTTCAGGGCAGTCGCTTGCCTTCGAAGCCAAATCGACAACTGCAGGCATTCCGTCAGAAGGCGCAGTGATTGACCGCGGCGAATAGAACAGCTTGGTCTGGTCAACAGCCGCCTGAAGCTGTGCGGCGCAGCTTGATGGTGCATTCCCCAAAGGCCGCGAAAACCCGGTCACCCCTGCGCGCTGCGACAATTCACGAATTTGGAACTCGACGCGCCGATCGTAATACGCGGGCGACTGGGTGCCGGTGACACGGGACGGCTTCTGGCTGCCCAACCCAATGGACTGGAACCGCGACACATCAATGCCGGACGCGGCAATCCGCTTGAGAACCTCATCCGCGCGCTGTTGGCTCAGCCGTTGGTTAATCGCCGGGTCGCCAGATGGGTCGGAATGACCCTCAACAACGATCTCGATATTCGGACAATCCTGCGCGACCAACCCGATCAATCGCGCCTGCGCTATCCCGGCTTCTTCTGCAGTCAAACCACCACTTGGGAAATAGATGCGCGCCTCGTTTGCGAGATTGCGAAGGTCTTCGATACAGGATTGATCCTGCGCCAAATTGGCCTGCGCCGCGGCAAAGAACGCGCCCGGGTTACTGGTCGGGCTGACCGTAGAGTCCGGCTGGATCGACACAGTTTGCGGTTCGACCGGCGGCTGAGCCGGCGCAACAACTGCAGGCTCGACAGGGGCCGGAGTTGGGGCCAGCGTCACTTCGGGCGGCTGCGGCGCTTGCAGAACCGCTGCTTGAACCGCCTCGATGCTGCCCGAACCTTGTGGAACCAGTCCGACACCCTGTTCACCCAGCGCGACTGGGTTCTGCGTCATGGTCCGCGATACTTCAAATTCAGAAGCCGTCTCCACAGGTGCAGTGTTTTTAGGTCCGAAACTGATGACCCCTGTGGCGGCAAGGACGATCGCCGTTGTCGGCGCAATCCACGGCAAATGCTCTTTCAAAATTCGTAACGACATGCTCTTCCCCCAGAATTAAGCAGCATCGTGAGCGTTGTTTCGCTCAACATATTGGCAGTGATATCTTTCGATACTGCTCAATTTGGTGTAGGCGTCAACATCTATGTGGCAACCTTGCGCTGTAGGATAGAATTTCTTTTCGCCTGTCACTTTCGCGACTCAGCTTGAAAGAATCCCACCGGACATTCCGGCTACCTTGCGTCCCTGCACGGTCACGGCTAGGGAAAGCACAACACGAGCCGGAGGGTGACATGGACGATCTGCGCGACAAATATATTGGGCTGATAGCAGCCGCGAGCGATGAAGCGACGCTCGAAGACCTGCGCGTGCAGGCCGTCGGCAAAAAAGGCGAGATCAGCCTCAAGATGCGCGAACTGGGCAAGATGAGCCCCGAAGAACGCCAAACCGCCGGTCCCGCCCTGAACGCGCTCAAGGACGAGATCAACTCGGCGCTGTCCGCGAAGAAAGCTGCGCTCGAAGATGCGGCGCTGGACGAACGCCTGCGCGGCGAATGGCTCGACGTGACGCTGCCCGGTCGCAACCGCCGACAAGGCACGATCCACCCGATCAGCCAGGTCACCGAAGAGGTCACAGCAATCTTTGCCGATATGGGTTTTGCCGTTGCCGAAGGACCGCAGATTGACACCGACTGGTACAATTTCGACGCTCTGAACATCCCCGGCCACCACCCCGCGCGCGCCGAGATGGACACGTTCTATATGCACCGCGCCGAGGGCGACAATCGCCCGCCGCACGTGCTGCGCACGCACACATCGCCGGTGCAAATCCGGTCGATGGAAAAAACCGGCGCGCCCATCCGCATCATCGCACCGGGCCGCGTCTACCGCGCTGACTACGACCAGACCCACACACCGATGTTCCACCAGGTCGAAGGCCTTGCCATCGACAAGGACATCAGCATGGCGAACCTGAAATGGGTGCTCGAAGAATTCGTGAAGGCCTATTTTGAGGTCGACGATGTCGAACTCCGCTTCCGCGCCTCGCACTTCCCGTTCACCGAACCGTCGGCCGAAGTCGACATTCGCTGTTCATGGGAAGGCGGCACGCTGAAAGTGGGCGAAGGCGACGACTGGCTGGAAATCCTCGGCTCTGGCATGGTGCACCCGAAGGTGCTGCAAAGCGCAGGCGTCGATCCGAACGAATGGCAGGGCTTTGCCTTCGGCATGGGTATCGACCGCATCGCGATGCTGAAATACGGCATCCCCGACCTCCGTGCCTTCTTTGACTCCGATCTGCGTTGGCTGCGCCACTACGGCTTTGCCGCGCTGGATGTGCCGACGCTGCATGGGGGGCTGAGTGGGTAAATGCCCAAACGAGACCTAGATCGCATGCGCGAACTTTTGATGATTGCAGAGGAATTCGAAGCCGCGTTTCCCGAAGATGACGAGGCCGGGTTAGTAGATATGGATTCCGCAATGGATGCGCGACAAGACATCCTTGATCCTCGTGATGAATATCAATTGTGGCTGATGGAACGAACCGGTTGGATCGACGTTCCAAACGATTGGATAAGGTTGTTCCGGATCACGCCACTCGGACACGATTATTTGGACGCTGTTCGCGATGAAGGCATCTGGGCACAAACGAAAAAAGCTGTGGCTGACACCGGCGGCAACGCGACTATCGAGATCGTAAAGGCGTTGGCAACAGGTTACTTGAAAAAGAAAATCTCCCAACATACGGGGATACAGATATGAAATTCACCCTCTCCTGGCTGAAAAAGCACCTCGACACGACTGCCTCCGTGGACGAGATCACCTATGCCCTGACCGATCTGGGTCTTGAGGTCGAAGGCGTCGAAAATCCGGCGGACAAGCTCAAGACATTTACGCTGGCCAAGGTGAAACACGCTGAACAGCACCCCGATGCCGACCGCCTGCGCGTTTGCACGGTTGAGACCGATGAGGGCGACAAACAGATCGTCTGCGGCGCCCCGAACGCACGCGCGGGCATCACCGTCGTTCTGGCGAAACCGGGCGACTATGTGCCGGGCATCGACGTCACGCTTAGCGTTGGCAACATCCGCGGCGTTGAAAGCCACGGCATGATGGCGTCCGAGCGCGAGCTTGAACTGAGCGAAGAACATGACGGCATCATCGAACTGCCCTCGGGCGAGGTGGGTCAGAAATTCATCGACTGGCTGGCCGAAAACGACCCCGCCAAGGTGGATACGGTGATCGAAATCGCCATCACCCCCAACCGCCCCGATGCGTTGGGCGTGCAGGGCATCGCCCGCGATCTGGCGGCCCGGGGTCTTGGCACGCTCAAGACCCACGCGGTCGATCCCGTGCCCGCCAGCTTCACCCCCGACACCAAGGTCGTGATCGACGAAGATACATTGGATGGTTGCCCGCTGTTCTGTGGTCGCATCATTCGAGGCGTGAAAAACGGCCCAAGCCCGCAATGGCTGCAAGACGCCCTGCGCGCCATTGGCCTGCGCCCGATCAACTTTCTTGTCGATGTGACTAACTTCTTCACCTACGACCGCAACCGCCCGCTGCACGTCTTCGACATGGCCAAGGTGACAGGTGATCTGCGGGTGCACCGCGCCACGGGTGGTGAGGAGTTGCTGGCGCTCGATGGCAAGACCTATGCGCTCCAGCCCGGCCAGATGGTGATCTCCGACGCCAACGGCCCCGAAAGCATCGCCGGCATCATGGGCGGCGAAGAAACCGGCTGCACCGACGAGACCACCGATGTCTTTGTCGAAAGCGCCTATTGGGATCCGATCCAGATCGCCTACGCGGGTCGCGCGCTCAAGATCAACTCCGACGCCCGCTACCGCTTTGAACGCGGTGTCGATCCGGCCTTCACGCCCGAAGGTCTGGAACTGGCCGTAAGCATGATCGTCGATCACGCCGGCGGCGAAGCTTCTGATATGATCATCGCTGGTGCCGTTCCCGACACCTCTCGCGCCTACAAACTTGATCCCGCGCGGGTGATCTCGCTCGTCGGGATGGAGATCCCAGAGGCCGAACAGCGCCAGACCCTGACCGCCCTTGGCTTCCGTCTGGATGGCAACATGGCGCACGTTCCGTCTTGGCGTCCCGACGTCATGGGCGAGGCCGATCTGGTCGAAGAAGTCGCCCGCATCGCGTCCCTGACCAAACTGGAAGGCAAACCCTTGCGGCGCACCAACCCCGGTGTGCCCAAGCCGATCCTGTCCCCTATGCAGCGCCGCGAACGGGCAGCCCGACGGACAACGGCGGCGCTTGGGTACAACGAATGTGTGACCTACAGCTTTATCGACAAAGCCTCCGCCACGCTGTTCGGCGGCGGTGACGACGCCGCCATGCTCGCCAACCCGATCAGCACAGACATGAGCCACATGCGCCCCGCCCTGCTGCCGGGTCTGTTGCAAGCCGCCGCCCGCAATCAGGCGCGCGGGTTCATGGACCTTGCGCTCTTTGAACTGGGCCACGCCTTCCACGGCGGCGAACCCGAAGAGCAGCACTTGCTGCTGTCCGGTGTCCTGATCGGCAAAACCGGCCCCAAAGACGTGCACGGCACCGCCCGCGCGGTTGATGTGTTCGACGCCAAGGCCGATGCCGAGGCGATCCTTGCAGCCATGGGCGCACCTGCAAAAACCCAGATTCTGCGCGGTGCCAGCGATTGGTGGCACCCCGGCCGTCACGGCATGATCTGCCTTGGCCCGAAAAAGGTGCTGGGCGTCTTTGGCGAACTGCACCCCAAAGTGCTTAAAGCGATGGATATCAAAGGCCCTGCCGTGGCCTTCACCCTCTGGCCGCAGGAAATCCCGCTACCGCGCAAGACGGGGGCAACGCGCCCGGCGCTGGTGCTGAATGACCTGCAAGCGGTCGAACGCGATTTCGCCTTTGTCGTCGATGCACAGGTTGCAGCGCTTGACCTCATGAATGCCGCAGCCGGGGCCGACAAAGCGTTGATCTCTGATGTCCGCCTGTTTGACGAATTCATCGGCGGGTCACTGGGTGAGGACAAGAAATCCCTCGCCATTACCGTACGGCTTCAGCCAACCGACAGCACGCTCAAGGAAGCTGACATCGAAGCGGTCGGCAAGAAGATCATCGAAAAGGTCGAGAAAGCCACCGGCGGCACGCTCCGCGGCTAGAACGACACAGCGAAAAAGGCGAGGCCACCATGTATAAGTCTGCGAAGTTCTGGGATCGGGTCGCGGACAAATACGCGGCCTCGCCGATCCGCAATCCAGACGCTTATGAGGCGACCCTCGACAGGATGCGTAAGCTCCTCTCGCCTTCGGATACCGTCCTCGAACTCGGCTGCGGCACAGGGACGACAGCAATCGCGCTTGCGCCCAGCGTCCATCACATAACCGCCACCGACGTGTCGGACGCAATGTTGGACAAGGGGCGCGAAAAAGCACAAGCCGCTGGCACGACCAATGTCGATTTTCTTCAATCCGACGCGACAGACGCGCCAGACGGCCCGTTCGATGCGGTGCTGGCGCTGAACCTGTTGCACCTGCTTGAAGACCTCGATGGCGCATTGGCCGAGATTGCCAAGCGCACCAAACCGGGTGGTCTGTTCATCTCCAAAACCTTCTGCATGCCGGGACGGGGTTCCCTGATTTGGTGGATCATCCAACTGGGCCTGCCAATCGCCCAAGCCATTGGCAAAGCGCCCTATTTTGCCAAGCTCTCACCCTCTGAACTCGATGCTGCGGTCACCAAAGCCGGGTTCAGCATTATTGAGACCAAGAAGGCCCCAGGCAAAGACCCACGTGTTACGGTCATTGCGCGCCGCGCCGATTGATTGGCCTTTCCGCAGATCTGCGCTACCCCTTTGCCAAACAATTAGGAGTACCCCATGACCCTGCGTGTCTACCTATCTGGCGAAATTCACACCGATTGGCGTGAACAGATCATCAAAGCCTGCGACGGTCTTGATGTGACCTTCGACAGCCCCGTCACCGATCACGCCGCCAGCGATGATTGCGGTGTGGCGATCCTTGGCGCTGAAGAAAACAAGTATTGGCACGACCATAAAGGCGCGATGGTCAACGCGATCCGCACCCGCAAAGGCATCGCGGATGCGGATGTCGTCGTGGTTCGGTTCGGTGAAAAATACAAACAGTGGAACGCCGCCTTCGATGCGGGTTACGCCGCTGCCTTGGGTAAGTCGCTCATCATCCTGCAACAGCCCGAACACGACCACGCACTGAAAGAGGTCGATGCCGCCGCTTTGGCGATGACCCGCACCCCGCAGGAAGTGGCCGAAATTCTGCGCTATGTTCTGACCGGATCACTGCCGAAATAGACTGATCGGCAAAGATGACTCTGCGATGCTGTATTTTTGCGGCAAGCTTTCGCAATTTCCCCGTGGATTGTTTCGCGAAGCGTGACAATGACTGTGGCAATGTTATCAAAAACATAGCCGCGGGTTGTATCCCGTGGCCAGCCAACACGAGGGAAAAAGAGTAATGATTCAAGAATTCAAAGATTTTATCGCCAAAGGCAATGTCATGGACATGGCCGTTGGTATCATCATCGGCGCTGCGTTTACCGCCATCGTAACATCGCTAGTCGGTGACCTCATCAACCCGATCATCGCGCTGTTCACCGGCGGTATCGACTTCTCGGGCTGGTTCTACACGCTGGACGGCAGCGAGCACGCATCGCTTGCAGCAGCACAGGAATCCGGCGCAGCTGTTTTTGCAATCGGCAATTTCATCATGGCTGTGATCAACTTCCTGATCATCGCGTTTGTGGTGTTCATGCTGGTCAAAATGGTGAACCGTGTCAAAGCCGCGGCTGAAAAGCCTGAAGACGTCGCACCCGAAGTCGAAAGCGGACCCAGCGAATTGGATGTTCTGCTCGAAATCCGGGATGCCTTGAAAAAGGGCTGACCTGACAAAGCCAACTTTTATTTGGTCTAGATAAGAATAACCCTGCGCCGGCCAAACCAGCGCAGGGTTTTTTATTGGGTCAGCCTGCAGGGTCAGCTCCCCTACTGCCTCGACCTTAATCTCTGGTGGACATAGGTTTTTCTAAACCTGTAGATCTTTGCACGGAACAGAAAATGGGGCTGTAGTCAGACCACAACCTCCAGAAGCTCTTGATCCCCGACCCCAAAAACCCGTTTGTATCGGTCAATCTGGTCCTTCGGGCCCATCGCCTTGTTCGGGTTGTCCGACAGCTTCACCGTCGCCCGACCATTCGCCTCGACCGCCTTGCAGACAAGGCTGAAGGGTGCAAGCCGATCATCCGGGGTCAGCCCCCGGAAGTCATTGGTCAGCAATGTTCCCCATCCAAAAGACACTCGAACACGGCCAGCAAACTGACGCTGCAATTCAAGGATCTTGTCCACATCCAAACCATCCGAAAAGATCACCAGCTTCTTGGTCGGATCTTCGCCCCGGTCTTTCCACCAACGGATCGCAGTCTCGGCCCCGGTTGCGGGATCGCCAGAATCAATCCGAATGCCCGTCCAACCCGCCAACCAATCCGGCGCGTTTTTCAGGAAACCTTCGGTCCCATAAGTGTCTGGAAGGATCATCCGCAGATTGCCTTCGTGTTCTTCGTGCCAATCGGCAAGAACATCATAAGGTGCTTTCGCCAGCGCAGAGTCATCCTCGGCCAGCGCAGCATACACCATTGGCAATTCATGCGCATTGGTGCCAATCGCCTCAAGATCGCGGTTCTTGGCGATCAGGCAATTCGACGTGCCAACAAAACTATCGCCCAAGCCCTCGTACATCGCCTGCACGCACCAATCCTGCCACAGGAATGAATGCCGCCGTCGGGTGCCGAAATCGGCAATCCGCAGCGTCGGGTCTTCGCGCAGCTTTTCAATCTTTTCCCACAGTTTGGTCATGGCACGGGCGTACAGAACCTGAAGTTCAAACCGCCCCATGTCGTTTAATACGGCACGGCCCCGCAACTCCATCAGAACAGCCAGCGCCGGGATTTCCCACAGCATCACTTCGGGCCACGCGCCTTCGAACGTCAGCTCGTACTGATCGCCCACCCGCTCCAGATGGTAGGGCGGCAGGCGCAACTGTTCGAACCACTCCATGAAATCCGGGCGGAACATCTGGCGCTTGCCATAAAACGTGTTCCCGCGCAGCCATGTGCTTTCATTGCGACGCAAAGACAGCGACCGAATGTGGTCAAGCTGCTCGCGCAGTTCGCCTTCATCAATCAACTTGGCCAGCGGCACATGCGACGATCGGTTGATCAGGCTGAACGTCACCTGCGTGTCGCGCTTGTTGCGGAACACCGATTGACACATCAGTAGCTTATAAAAATCCGTATCAATGAGCGACCGCACAATCGGGTCGATCTTCCATTTGTGGTTCCAGACGCGGGTGGCGATATCAACCATGAGGGTCTCCGAAAGCGCGGGCGCCTCGCTTAGACCAACCCAACCCGAACTTGTCCAGTGTCAGTGGTATTTGTCCCAGTTCGCGACTTCTTCATCGCGGATGCGTTCACAGGTCGCCTCATCAATGCCAAGCAGCCCAGCAATCTCACCGACAAGTAGGTCTTCCTTGGCGTGGCGGTTGCCATCGGCATAGACCACATCCCAAAGCGCTGCGACCGCAGCCTCGCGCTTTTCGGTGCTGATGTTCTCGGTCAGTATCGCGGCAAGATCTTGGGTCCGCGGCAGTTCATGCTCCAACTTCTCGCATTGCGCCCGCATCTTGGCCGCCTCAAGCGGCTTCAGACCGTACATCCGTGCCAGCACGCGGTCGATCTCTTCCACCTCCTGAAAAAGATAGGCCTTGTCCGCCATTGCCGTGCGTACCATCAACGCACCCAAAGCGTATTTGGCGTCCGCAGGCGGAAGCGGAGTCATTGGCGTAGACTTGTCAAACAGAGCAAGGATGCGTTCGAACATGGCTCGGTGCCTCTTACGAGAGTGTTTTTACAAGAGTACGAAACTCTGCGACTCACACAAAGGGGGAAACCACACGCAGAGGCGTGTCCCCATCCAACAGTGCGCATTCGGGTACACAAACGATCAGACTCGCGACATATCCCGCTTGCTGCGCCTGAGTTCTGCGTCCAACTCGGTCGGTTTGTGCCGCGCCTTTGCTAAGGCATCTTCCAGCGATGCCCCCTCGACGGCCGCTGCCGCAACCTCGGCCAGTGCATAGGTCGACACTCGCTTCACCCCCTTGAGGGCCGCGCGGCTCAGACCGATGGCCGCAAGATAGGTGTGGTAAGGCCCCAACGTGCCCGGCCCCGAAACCGCCTGCCCTTCAGACACCGACTGGCACGCCTCGACATCGGTCGACACATAGGACCGGCAAATCATCGGTCGTGCCTCATAGGCACGGCAACTGCGAGTCTCGGGGTTCAGTGACGGACACGCCTTGGGGTGCCATGCACGCCCATCAGGTTGTCCCGCCAACGGTGCCAGCGCCGTATGTAGCCCTACGGCTTCGGCCTCGGTGATCGTACCGCCATCCGCCCCCGACAGGATGCAGCAGAACGCACACCCGTCTGCACAGGCCAATCCCTGCGGCAAAAGCCCCGACAAGGCGACCCGGCCAATCCCAGTGGCCGCCGTCCCATCGGCCAAATCTTTCGCGGCACGCGCCGTATCGGGCTGCGCCCCCAGATAGGCGATCAAACCCCGTTTCGCGCGGTCGCTCACCTCTGGGGCGCTAGGCGTGCGGGCTTTGTGCAGGCGGTCGGCCAGCGTCGGGGATTTGCTCATGCTAGCGTCACACCCGCCTGCGCCATGTCCTTTTTGGCAGTTTCAAGCGATCCGTTCAGATCGATGGCGCGGCAGAGGTTCATCCGCACCGTCACGTCAAACCCCAGCTTGGCGGCATCAATGGCAGAATAGGCAACGCAAAAATCAGTGGCGAGACCAACCAGCGTCAGCGTCGTGATCCCACGCGTGCGCAGATACCCCTCAAGACCAGTGGGCGTTTTGTGGTCATTCTCGAAGAACGCCGAATAGCTGTCGATCGCGCGGCGGAACCCTTTGCGGATCACCATCTCTGCACGGTCGGTGGTCAACTCCGGGTGAAACGCAGCTCCCGCCGACCCGATCACGCAATGATCCGGCCACAAGACCTGAGGACCGTACGGCATGTCGATCAAACCGTACGGCTCCTGCCCATCGTGTTGCGAGGCGAAACTCGAATGGTCCGCAGGGTGCCAATCCTGCGTCAACACCACGGCTTCTGCCTCGTCCATAAGCGCATTGATCCCCGAAACGATCTGGTCACCTTCGGGCACGGCAAGCGCACCACCCGGACAGAAATCGTTTTGCACGTCGATGACGATCAGCGCGGACATGGGGCAAATCTCCTCTTGGGTGCGTCTTGGGTAAGAACCCTATCCCAAAGGGTCAAGGGTTGCGGCATTCAGGATCCTTGCGCGATCTAGCAACGAGGCGTAATTCCGCGCCCATGTTTACGGTTTGCGCACTCTACCACTTCACCCGCTTCGACGACCCGGCTTCGCTGCGCGACCCGCTGCTGGCTGTCTGTCGCGATAATGCGATCACCGGCACGCTGCTTTTGGCGCGCGAAGGTATCAATGGCACGGTCGCCGGGCGCGAGGCTGGCATTAACGCTTTGTTAACCCATCTTCGCGCACTGCCCGGCTGCGCCGATTTGGAATGGAAACTGTCGACCGCGCAGGTCCGCCCGTTCCACCGCATGAAAGTGCGGCTGAAGAAAGAGATCGTTACGATGGGAGTGCCCGATGTCGATCCGCGCGCTAAGGTCGGGCATTACGTTCAACCGAACGAATGGAACGAATTGATCCAAAGCCCGGACGTGGCGGTGATCGACACTCGCAACGATTACGAAGTTGCCATCGGCACGTTCGAGGGCGCTGTTGATCCTAAGACCGACAGCTTTCGCGACTTCCCCGAATGGTGGGAGCAGAACAAGGACCGCTTTCACAACAAGCGGATTGCGATGTTCTGCACCGGTGGCATTCGCTGCGAAAAGTCGACGAACTACCTGATCAGTCAGGGGGTAGAAGATGTATTCCACCTCAAGGGCGGCATACTGAAATACCTCGAAGACGTGCCCGCCGAGCAAAGCACCTGGCAGGGGGAATGCTTTGTATTCGATGCCCGCGTGTCGGTCGGGCATGGGCTCAAGGAAGGGCCGCATCTGCTCTGCCACGCTTGCCGCCACCCAATTTTACCAGATGATAAAAACCGTCCGGAATACGAGCAAGGTGTGTCGTGCCATCTGTGTATCAACGAGACCTCGGACGACGACAAAGCCCGGTTCCGCGAACGGCAGAAACAGATCCGTTTGGCCGAAGCGCGGGGTGAGCGGCATCTGCATTCAGATGTGGTTGACGAAACGTAAATAGGTCCGCCCCGGCCCTATTGTTTCGCACGCGAAACATTGGGTCAGTATACGTTCCTTTTCCCGTTCAGATTTTTGTTATTGGGTAAAAGCTCAGTTTTTTTGCACAAAGAACCTTAGCGCGTCAGCAAAACGCGCGTATCGGACCATCCGTCGACAGAACACTTCGCGCGAATATATAGCGAACCAGTGGGCAGATCGTTGACCGTCAGACTGCGGGTAAACGGCTGCTCTTCAACATGCGGATGCAGCAATTCCCGCGTTCCAATGATCGTGCCGTCCTCGGTCTCGATACGCCAGCCATCGGCGTAGTGATCCCATCCGGTGTCCGGATGTGCGAGGGTCACAGACACGCGACCGCCGCTCACTTTGGTCCCAACGATTTGGGGTGGTTCGGCCAAAGCGGGCGCAGCGAAACAACAAAGACAGACGAGAGTACGATTCAGCATAGCAGCAGATTAGCAGATCCATCCCAACCCAGCGGTCACGATTTCGCGTCCGGCGCGCCGTGCAACAGCACATGCCGCGATTGAGACGCGAATTCCCGTCGCAAGATTACCAGCAAGGTCACCAATGTGGCCAGTATCAACGGCCCCGCCCCCAGCAACCATGCCGAGGACGCGATACCGAAATAGACAGACCGCAGCCCGCGATTGTATCCCCGTGCCGCAGTGATGTTCAGTTCACCCGCCTGCAATGCCATCGGCAATGCCTTGGGGTCTTCGGGGTCGTTCGGAACCGCCGACATGATAACCGAGCAATAGCCGAATAACCGGTGCGACCAGACGAATTTAAGAAAGGCGTTCGCTGCGAACAGCAGAAGGACCAGAAGTTTAACCTCCAATAGAAAGATCGGATCACTTTCAAGCGTCAAATCCTGCGCCACCCCTCGTAACCGCTCCGCATTACCCAACAGCGCAAAACCACCCCCGATGGCGATCATGCTGGCCGATGCGAAAAACGCAGTACCCTGCCGGAGGCTTGCAATGATCTGACTGTCGAAAATCCGCGGATCGCGCTGCACGAAGGTGCGCATCCATTCGCGGCGGAACTCGGCCATGATCTGTGATGTGGACGGATGTGACTTTGGTGCGTTCTCGACCACCAGACTGCACAAAACCCAACTGCCGATCAGCAGGCCAAGACCAACTGCATCCAAGACAGTGAACAGATAAAGGCGATCAAACCAGTCCATTGGTCAGAACGGTTTTACGACGACAACCCAAAGGATCGCGATTGCACCGAACACGCTGACTTCGTTGAAAATGCGCAGGTAGCGGTCGGATTCAGTGAACACCCCGCGTTTCGCACGCAGCACCAGTCGACCTGTCCATGTGTAGTGAAGTGCCAGCAAGAGCACGAGCGCCAGTTTCACCCAAACCCATGTGGGAAATTGCCAAAGCGATCCTAGCCAAATTCCGGTGATCAGGGCAATCACGCCTAACCCCGCCGAAAAGCGATAGAGACGAATGGTGAGATCCCCCAACGGCCCGAATTCGCCAATCCGGTCATATTCGCGCTTCCAATAGATCAGTGCGCGGGGGACGGCAAAAATCGAGGTCATCCAACCCATGACGCAGAGAATGTGAATGATCTTGATCCAGTCCATATCCGCTTGGTGACCGGGCTTTGCTGCAAAGGCAAGAGGAACAGATGCCGCGCGGTGCGAAATTTTTTCTGGTGTTATCTGACATATTGGTTATATCTTTTTACCAATTCGGAGGAAACGCCATGCAAATGCCAAAACCCGATGCACGTGTTCTGTCGCGCAAAGCACAGATCGTGGCACGCCTGCGCGATGCAATCCCGGCGGATGCGGTGATCTCGGACGAGATGGAAACCCGTGCCTATGAGTGCGATGCGCTGACGGCATATAAATGCCCGCCTCTTGCGGTGGTTCTGCCGTCTACAACCGAAGAGGTCGCGGCCGTTCTTAAGGTGTGCCACGAGATGGGTGTTCCTGTGGTCCCGCGTGGGTCGGGCACATCACTGGCCGGTGGCGCCTTGCCAACGGCGGATTGCGTGCTGCTGGGCGTCGCGCGCATGAATGACGTGCTGGAGACCGATTACGATAACCGCTTCATCCGCGTGCAGACCGGGCGCACCAACCTGAGCGTCACCGGCGCGGTTGAGACGGATGGGTTCTTTTATGCGCCCGACCCGTCCAGCCAATTGGCTTGTGCCATCGCAGGCAATATCGCGATGAACTCGGGCGGTGCGCATTGCCTGAAATACGGTGTGACGACCAACAACCTGATGGGTGTCACCATGGTACAGATGGATGGCACCATCATGGAGATCGGTGGCAAACATCTGGACGCTGGCGGGTATGATCTTCTGGGTCTGATCTGCGGATCGGAGGGTCAGTTGGGCGTCGTCACCGAAGCCACACTGCGGATCCTGCCCAAACCCGAAGGCGCGCGGCCTGTGCTGATGGGGTTTGATGCAAACGAAGTTGCGGGCGCCTGTGTGGCCGACATCATCAAGGCTGGTGTTCTGCCAGTGGCCATCGAATTCATGGACCGTCCCTGCATCGAGGCCACCGAAGCATTTGCCAAAGCGGGCTATCCGATGTGTGAAGCGCTGTTGATCGTCGAGGTCGAGGGCAGCCCGGCCGAGATTGACGAACAGTTGGCATTGATCCTTGAGATCGCCCGCAGACACAACCCGGTGGAGTTGCGCGAGGCCAAGGACGCCGACGAGGCCGGACGCATCTGGCTGGGGCGTAAATCAGCCTTCGGCGCGATGGGGCAGATCAACGATTACATGTGCCTCGACGGCACGATCCCGGTCTCGGAACTGCCCTACGTGCTGCGCCGTATCGGCGAGATGTCCAAGGAATACGGGCTGGATGTGGCCAACGTGTTCCACGCGGGCGATGGCAATATGCACCCCCTGATCCTGTTCGATGCGAACAAGGAGGGTGATCTGGAGCTGTGCGAGGCGTTTGGCGCCGATATCCTGCGGCTTTGTGTCGAGGTGGGTGGATGCCTGACTGGAGAGCACGGCGTTGGCATCGAAAAGCGCGATCTGATGGTGGACCAATTCGCGCCGGCCGATCTTGAAGCGCAGATGGCGGTGAAGGATGTGTTCGACCCCGCATGGTTGTTGAACCCGGCCAAGGTGTTCCCGCTGGCGGCGTCGGAAGGCCGCCGCAGCGTTGCGCTGGCGGCGGAGTAAGTCTTGGGGGCTCTGCCCCCAAACCCCCGGCATATTTGGAAAAAGAAGAAGATCATGAGACCTGAGACAGAGGCCGAACTGGCCGAGATGATATCATCGGCCAGTGGACCAGTATGCGTGCGCGGCGGGGGAACGCGGGGCGTTAACCTGAATGGAACTATGCTGGAAACCGGCGGGCTGTCGGGGGTCACGTTGTATGAGCCGGGGTCTTTGACACTTGTGGCGCAAGCGGGAACGCCGTTGGTCGAGATTGAAGCGGCACTGGATGCCGAAGGTCAAAGATTGGCGTTCGAGCCGATGGATCATCGGGGGCTGATGG
>JANSYF010000106.1 GCA_024742575.1 Paracoccaceae bacterium
AAAGCCTGCCGAAAACGCTCTTTCCCCATAGGTGGCGCCCAGCACCCGCGGCTTCTTCCCTGAGAGGTTTTTCGACGCGGGCCACGCTCACGCCCAGCCGATACCCCGCGCAATGGCCCGCGTCGAAAAACCTTCATCACAACGGACATTCCTAGCCCCACACCCCAACAGCACGCCCAGCCATTCTGGCTGACAAAGGTCGGCTTCTCCAACCTGCGTGCTGTTGATGCGTGTGCGGGCGAACGGGTGCGTAATGCTCCGGTGCCGGATCATGATTGGATCATGACGCCCCGTCCGCTCATGCCCCCGAATTCAACCGGGAACAGGATCAATTTGACCTATTAACGTTAAGATAGGGTGAACCGCACGGGTGATTTACGCGATGGTTAGACCGATTTGACCGCGCGGCGCAATTCTTCGACCAGCAAGGTCTCGGACATGCCAGACTCAATCGCAAGTCGGCGCAGCCCGAAATGCACATGGGCCATTTCCTGATAGTAGCTGGTGTACGCGTAGTTCGTGGCAGCTCCTGCCGCAGCCCCAAGGATGGGCACCGTCTGCGCCGCCAGCTTTTGGCCCAGTACCGTCGCCAATTTCGGGGCAACTGATTTCAGGATCCCATGCACCGCTGCCCCGTTCAGCGTCACTCGGGTCGACAGGAACGCCATGTTGGCCCCGTCATCATCCGCCAAAGGCCCCGCGCTGGCAAAGACCGTCAGACAATCCGCCAACACGTTGGGATCGTTTGGATCGAAATTATACTCAGCCGCGATGCCTTGAATCGCCCGCAAAAGGACCGTCGTCGTGACAGGCAATTCAGCCAAGGCCGTTGGCAACCCGCCTGCCCCACCAACAGCGCCCATCGCCGTGGTGACCGCCGTGTTAAGCCACCCCTTCTGGTCCGGCACCACACCACGCGATTGTTTCGCAGCTTGCAGCGCCACTTTCAGCGCTCGCTCGGTGGCACCTTCAAGACCCAGCTTCACAGGCTGCGGCAACCGTTCAAGCAGATTCTCTGCGCGCCCACCGATCATGTTCAGCACTTGCAGCCCTACGCCGCCGGCTGCCTTGTGGCGACGGGCCAGCGAGGCGATGGCGGTCTGGGTGTCGATTGGCACGAGATCGGTTCCGGTCATACCGTACAATTGGGGACGTTTGCCGTTTGGTTCAAGCGTCGCGCTGCACCGAACCGCGCACACCGTCCCAGGCACCCGGCTCCAACTCCAGCCCCAGAACCCGGTCGGGGTTGGTCGGCGGCGGCATTTCGACCCCGTCCAGTTTGGTGAACCCGAACCGCTTATAATAGGGTCCATCTCCCACCAAAAGCACCCGCGCCCAGCCTTCGCTGCGCGCCTGATCGAGGCTGTCGCGGATTAACGCTCCGCCCAGCCCTTCGCCCTGCGCTGTCGGGTGTACGGCCACCGGACCAAGCAACAAAACCCGATGTTCGGAAATCCTGACTGGCCAATACCGGATCGCACCGCCCAGAATGCCCTGATCGTCCCGTGCGACCCGGGACAGCGACGCCACAGGTGAAATGCCGTCACGCAGACGGTAGGACGACAGCGCCTCGCGCCCCGGCGCGAAACACAGGTCATAGAGGGCTTCGACCTCCCACCAATCGTCTTTGGTTTCCCGGCTCAGGGTGAACATGGCACCGCTTTTCGTTGACGCGCGGCACACCCCCGTGCATTCCGCTGCGAAACGGCCTATCACGCAAAAAAACAATCGGCAAACAGGGAGCTTGCCCTTATGTTCTACCGCCCGGAAGACGGCCACGGCCTGCCGCACAACCCGTTCAACGCCATTGTCACCCCCCGTCCCATCGGCTGGATCTCGACCCGTGGCAGCGACGGACAGGACAACCTCGCCCCCTACTCGTTCTTCAATGCTGTGGCCTACGTGCCGCCACAGGTGATGTTCGCATCCACCTCGGCCAAGCCCGACCGCGAAGACACCAAGGATTCCGTGGCCCAGATCCGCGATACGGGTGTATTCGCCGTGAACGTCGTTGAATACGCCATGCGCGACGCGATGAACCTGACCTCCGGCGGATGGGACCGCGATATAGACGAGTTCGCCCAAGCGGGCATCGACAAAGCCGAATGCGATACGATCAACTGTCCCCGCGTTGCAAATGCGCCCGCGACGTTGGAATGCAAACTGACACAGATCGTCAAACTGCCCGGCGAGGCCAATTTTGCCGTCTTCGGTGAAGTCACCGGCGTCCACATGCGCGACGACTGCATCAAGGATGGCGTGTTCGACGTGCTAAGCTTCAACCCCCTGACCCGCATGGGCTATCGCGACTATTCAGTCGTGCGTGAAAAGTTCAGCCTGAAACGCCCCGGAGAATAGGTCACACCTTGCATACCGGGGGCTCCGCCCATTCTCACCTCAAACCATCCCCCGGATGGTTTGTGTACCAGAGCCACAACCGGTTTAAATTGTTTCGCGCGCGAAACATTGGGTCCGATCCGGTCCTTTAACAAAAGGTGAACACGATATGCCCGTCAAACGTCTGCTGACCGAATTCGGCATGGGGTCCTCCCTGCGCCGTCAGGATTACACCGAAGCGGCCTCGCGCGCGGTGAAGGATGCGCTCTGGCACAACTCGATCAACCTTGCGGAGCTTTACGGCAAAGACAAGTCCGACATGCAGATCACGGTCGAGGTCGGCGTCCAGAACCCCGACGCGCTCGACACGGACACAATCGCAGCGATCTTCCCGTACGGCCAAGTCACTGTGATCGCGCGAAAAGGCGGGCTGGACGTGCCGCGCAGCGATGGCGGCAAGCCGACAGTGATCGCCAATGTCGCCATCTCGGTGGCACTTGATCTGGAGGGCTTGGCATGAGCGATCAGCGTTTCATTATTGAGATGGGCATGGGCAACGACCAATACGGTATGGACTATACCAAGGCCGCCGCCCGTGCGATCGAAGACGCGATCCGCCATTCCTCGATACCACTGTTTGACGCCACCGGCCTGAGCCATGAGCAGATGCGAGTTCAGGTGACGGTGGGCGTGGCGGAACCGGGCAAGGTGGATTGCGCCGAACTCGCCAAAGGCCTGCCCCGTGGCCGCGCCACGGTCACAGCGGTCGAAGGCGGCCTGAACGTCACCAACACCGACAGCGACACCACATTGGTGATCGCCACCGCTGCGGTCGAGGCCTTTTTGCCGCGTCAGGCCTAGCGCCGCTTGATACAGGCCTTCTGCGCTGTAACAGTGCAGCGGAAGAGGTGACGGAGGAAGCGATGGCAAGCCGCAAACTGGGCGTGATCGGCGGATCGGGGCTTTATGCCGTGGACGGGCTTCAAGATGCCGAATGGCAAACCGTGGACACACCATGGGGTACGCCGTCGGACCAGCTTTATTGCGGCACGCTCGACGGGATGGACATTGTATTCCTGCCCCGCCACGGTCGCGGCCACGTACACAGCCCATCAGATGTGCCCTACCGCGCCAATATCGACGCGCTGAAACGGCTGGGCGTTACGGATGTGATCAGCGTCAGCGCCTGCGGGTCCTTCCGCGAAGAGATGGCACCGGGCGACTTCGTGATTGTGGATCAGTTCATCGACCGCACCTTTGCCCGGCCCAAAAGCTTTTTCGGCACGGGTTGCGTGGCGCATGTGTCAGTCGCGCATCCTGTTTGCGAAAGCCTTGGCGCAACCTGTGCCAAAGCCGCACATCAAGCCGGGGTCACGGTGCACGAAGGCGGCACCTATCTGGCGATGGAAGGCCCGCAATTTTCGACACTGGCGGAATCCAACCTCTACCGCGATCAATGGGGTTGCTCTGTCATTGGCATGACCAACATGCCCGAGGCGAAACTCGCCCGCGAGGCAGAGCTGTGCTATGCCAGCGTTGCGATGGTCACCGACTACGACTGTTGGCACCCTGGCCATGATGCGGTCGAAGTGACCGATATTATCCGCGTTCTGACTGGCAACGCCGACGCCGCGCGACGGATGATCAAAGCCCTGCCCGCACTGCTCGGCACAGACCGCTCGCCCTGCCCCCAAGGCTGCGACACCGCGCTGGAACACGCGCTGATCACCGCACCTGACGCCCGCGATCCCGCGATGATCAAAAAGCTGGACGCCGTCGCAGGCCGCGTGCTTTCTGGGGCGAACCCCGCCAAAGGATAATCCCCTATGCCCTTCGACCTCTGGCTGACCTTCGTCGCCGCCTCCACGGCCCTGCTGCTGATCCCCGGCCCCACGGTTCTTCTGGTCCTGTCATACGCGCTCAGCCAAGGCAAACGCGTGGCGATCGCGTCGGCCAGCGGTGTCGCGCTAGGAGACCTTATTGCGATGAGCCTGTCGCTCGCAGGACTTGGCGCACTGGTTCTGGCCTCTGCCACGCTCTTTACCGTACTGAAATGGGTCGGCGCGATCTATCTTGTATATCTCGGCATCAAATTGCTGCGCTCCGCCCCTAGTGCCGCCCTTGCGGTGACAGCGCATAGCGTAGATGCACGATCAGTCTTCACCCATGCAGCACTAGTTACCGCGCTGAACCCCAAATCCATCGCCTTCTTCATCGCCTTCGTGCCCCAGTTCATCACCCCCGAAGCGGCACTCCTGCCGCAATTCGCCATCCTGATCGCCACCTTCGTCACGCTGGCCGCGTTTAACGCCTTTGCCTATGCCCTGGCCGCTGACCGCCTGCGCGGCTGGATCGGACGCGAAAGCGTCATTGGCTGGCTGACCCGCGCAGGTGGCCTAACCCTCATCGCCATGGGCGCACTTACCGCGATGGCCCGTCGCACAAACTGAGAGCGAAATGACCAAAAGCACCAAAACCGTCAAAGACTACATCCGCACCATCGTCGACTTCCCGCATGAGGGGATCATGTTTCGCGATGTCACCACGCTCTTTGCTGATCCGCGTGGGTTCCGCATGGCCATCGACCAGTTGCTGCACCCTTATGCCGGGGTCCGCTTCGACAAGGTGGTGGGGCTGGAAGCACGCGGCTTTATCCTCGGCGGTGCGATTGCCCACCAACTCTCAGTCGGGTTTGTGCCAGTGCGCAAGAAAGGCAAGTTGCCCGGTGCCGTGATCTCAGAAGAGTACACGCTCGAATACGGCGAAGCCGTGGTCGAGGTTCACGACGACGCGATTCAGCCGGGCGAGAAAGTCTTGCTGGTCGACGATCTGCTTGCCACCGGCGGCACAGCAGAAGCTGGGCTGAAACTGATCGAACGGCTTGGTGGAGAAGTGATCGGCTGCGCCTTTATCATCGACCTGCCAGATTTGGGCGGGCGTAAGAAACTCGAAGCGATGGGCATGGACGTGCACGCGCTCTGCGCGTTTGAGGGGCTCTGAACACACCCTGCTTCTTCTTTTTCCAAATATGCTGGGGGTTTGGGGGTAAAACCCCCAAGGGCGCCCACACTACACGACAGTGGGCTGATTTTGCCGATTTTTGGGGTGGTGCCGACCGGCGAGATGGATTCTGACCACGGACTCTTTCCCTGCAAGGAGTTCATCCATGACCCGCTTCACTCTCGCCGGTCTACAGAAGTTATT
>JANSYF010000118.1 GCA_024742575.1 Paracoccaceae bacterium
ACCCCAGTCGATCTCTGCCGACTGGATTGCGATGCCCGCTGTGCCAAACGCCTTGATCACGTCGGCAAAGTTCTGGGCGACATCCGGTTCGACCACCTGTCCCGTGCCGAAATCGGGGCTTGTGGCGATGTGGAGTGTGGCCGGTGCCTCTGCCCGAACGCCCGCCATGACCTCCATCGCCAGTGCGATATCCCCCATGTCGCGGGCAATGGGGCAGATCACGGAAATGCCCCAGACGGGTTCGGGAAAGCTGGGGCCATACGGGATCAGATCATAAGTCGGCTTCATTCCGCACAGGCCGGTATGCGCCGGGGGACGACGGCTAGACCCGCCTGCATCCGTGCCAAGGGCAAGCGGCACAATGCCAGCCGCCACCGCCGCGACCGACCCGCCGGACGATCCACCCGGACCAAGCGTCAGATCTACAGGGTTGCGCGTGATGCCGTGATGCGGGGAATTGGTGGCACCCTTGCAGCCGAACTCAGAACAGGTCGTAATGCCAAGGATCATTGCGCCTGCTGCGCGCAGGCGGCGCACGGCTTCGGCGTCTTCGGGGGCAATGTGATCGGCAAAGAGCCGTGATCCTTGCGACACCCGCAAGCCTTTGACCCAGATATTGTCCTTGATCAGCACAGGCACCCCGGCCAGTGGCAGTTCTTCCCCGGCGGCAAGGCGTTGCGTCACTTGGTCGGCCTCGGCTTCGAAATCGGGGTTCATGTGACAGATGGCGTTGATCGCGGGATTACGCTCTGCCGTGCGGGCCAGCGTTTCTGCGGCAATGGCTGTCGGGGCGACATCCCCACGGCGCACTTCGGCGGCCAAATCGCGGGCGGTCAGGTCAAGCGCGGTCATGTCGTTTCTCCATGCTGAGCGGCCCAGTGGCGGGCAATGTCGCGGCGTGGCGCGATCCAAACACCGGGCTTGGCCGCGATATGGGCCAGAACTGTCTCCAACCCTCCGATGCGGGCCGGGCGGCCAATGATGCGCAGGTGCAGCCCGATGGACATCATCCGTGCAGCCGTTGCGCCCTCGGCATACAGCCGGTCAAATCCGGCGATCACGTAGTCGGAAAAGTCGCGTGCCTGTACGAAACCGCCGCCGGGGGAAAAGCGCATGTCATTAGTGTCAAACGCATAGGGCAGCACGACATGCGCCCCTTCCATATAGGGGATGTCGTCATCATAAGCGTTGCTGTCGTAGGTGAAGCCGCCATGTTCAATCAGCAGCGCACGCGTGTGGGGCGACGTGGCGGAGCGCGTGTGCCAGCCAACCGGAGATACGCCAGCAATCTCGGTCAGGGCAGCGTGGGTCTTGGCGATGACAGCGCGTTCCTTGTCTACATCCCAGCCGGCATGGGTTTCCCAGCGCCAGCCGTGGCAAGACACCTCGTGCCCCCGTGACACCGCATCGCGCATGAGCCACGGCGTGCGTTCAGCAGCGCGCCCGCAGGTTGAGAAGGTCACCTTGACGCCATGGGCGTCGAACGCGTCAGCAATTCGCTTGTAGCCTTGGCGCGGGCCGTAGCCGAAATGGCTTTCCATGCAGGGGTCCGGCGCGCCTTTGACCTCTTCGATGGATTCGTAGCGGGACTCGTTTCGTTCATCCCCGTCACCGATGGACAGCTCGGCGCCTTCCTCGACGTTCACGACAAAGGACACGGCAAGCCTTGCGTCATCCGGCCAGCACGGCGCGGGTTCTGCGCCAAAATATCCCTTCAGATCGCGCCTCATCCCTGGATCATCCGGTTGAGGCCTACGGTCCGTGCGCCGACCACCAACGCGATCACCGCCATCAGGATCAGGCCCGAGGACATGGCCGCAAGCGAAGGGTCGGGCTGTTCCTCAAGATACTGCAGCATCTTGATCGGCAGCGTCTTGTTGCGGGCATCCGTCAAGAAGATCGAGATAGGGTAATTGTCCATCGACGCCAGAAACGCGAAGAGCCCTCCAGTCAGGTAGGCGGGGGCCAGGTTGGGCACCAGCACTTCGAGGATGGCCTTGGGGTAAGACAACCCAAGCGTCCGCGCCGCATCCACAAGTGAGAAATCGAAGGCCGACATCGACGCCAGAAGCGTGCGCATCACGAAAGGCAGGGTGATCACGATATGACCCAGCAACAGCGACCAATAAGCATCGCGCAAACCGATCTCGCGGAAGAACTGCAAGAGCGCCACGCCGACGACCAGACCCGGCATCATCAGCGGGGACACAGTAAACGTGGCAATTGCCTCGCGTCCCCGAAACCGACCGCGTGCGACGGCAACAGCGGCAAGCGTACCCAGCACCAACGAAATCGCGGTCGAGACCACTGCGAGGTTGAGCGATAGGGTCACCGCCTCCCACAAGCCGGATCGTTCTTGAAGCGACCGATACCAGCGCAGCGACCATTCGGGTGGAGGCAGCGTGTAGACCGAAGACGACGTGAACGACGCGGCCACCGTGATCACGATGGGCAACATCAGGAACACCACGCAGCACAGCCCGATGGCCCAGCTAATCGCAAGAAACAGGCGGTCCGTCCCAGTCATGATCGTGACCCCAAACGATTGGCGAGCCAGCTTGACCCCAGCACGACCGAGATTGCGATGATCAGCAGGATGGACGAGATCGTGGCACCCAGTGCTTCGTTGCGAAGGTAGAGGAAGGATCGCGCAGTCAGCATCGACAGCGTTTGCTGCCTCTCGCCCACGATCAGCGACGGGATGACGTACATCGACACGGCGAGCGAGAAGACAAAGGCGCATCCTGCCACCACACCCGGCAGGCTGAGCGGCAGGGTCACGTTGAAGAACCGGAAGACAGGTGTCGCGCCCAGAGAGGCCGCAGCTTCGGGCAGGCGGCTGTCCATCTGGCGCAGGACGGCGTAGATCGGCAGCACCATGAAGGGCAGGAACACGTTGGCCGCCCCGATGATCAGTGCGGTTTCCGTGAAGAGCATGCGGATCGGCGTGTCGACGATACCCAGAGACAGCAATATGTCGTTCAGTACCCCGCGCGTGCGAAAGATGATCGACCACGCAAAGGCCTTGACCACAACGCCGACCGACATCGGTAGAACCATCGCGACAAGGAAGATCGACAACCAAATTCCGTTGGCGCGCGACATTGCGATCGCGGTCGGGTAGGCGATCAGCAGCGCAAGGATCGTCGTCAAAGCGGCGACGCGCAATGTCCGCCAAAGCACCGACATGTTGTATTCGTCGGTGAAGAACAGGCGGTATTCCTCAAGCGAGAACTGACCGTCGATCTGAAACGACTTGAGCAGCAGCATGAACAGCGGCAGGGCAAAGATCACCGCGAGAAAGGTAAGCCCCGGCAGGGCCAGCAGCCCGATATGTTCCAGCCGCCGCATCAGCGTGGCGCCTCGTAGACCAGAGTGTCTTTGACCGACCAGCCAAAGGTCACGTCCTGTCCGCGGGTCAGGTTGGTCTGGATGCCCGGCACTTCGC
>JANSYF010000044.1 GCA_024742575.1 Paracoccaceae bacterium
CAAGGGCCGCGCGAAACTCGCGGCTGTTGTCCTGTGCGGGGTCAAAACTATGCGTCAAGGCGTTCATCGCGTGTCTCAGGCCACTTCATGGCCAAGGGCGTGGGTGTAAAGGTCAAACCATGTCTCCCGGTCGATCTGTATTTTGGCAGCATCCCCGATACGGGCGATGCGGTCCAGATTGTTGGTGCCGAGGACAGGTAGAATGCGCGCCGGATGCGCCAAGAGCCAAGCGACGGCAACCGCCGCGATTTCGACGTCGTGCTCTGTCGCTATTTTTTGCAGCGCACCGTGCAGGCCAGACAACTTGGTGTCGAACAAAGCACCACCACCCAAAGGCGACCATGCCATCGGCGGCTGGCCGTTCTTTTGGTGGAATGCGATGTCGCCATTGGTGAACGGCGCGTGGTGCAGCAGGCTGATTTCGATCTGGTTGGTAACCAGTTGGGTTTTCATGCCCGATTGCAGCAATTCCCAATCCCACGGACGGAAGTTCGACACACCGACGGCGCGGACCTTTCCGCTGGCCACAACCTCGTCCAGCGCGGCACCGGTCTCGTGGTGGTCCATCAGCGGGTCGGGGCGGTGGATCAACAGAAGGTCAATGTGATCGATCTTCATCAGACGCAAAGAATGGTCGACCGAAGACAGAATATGCGCGCGGGATGTGTCGTAATATTTGACCTTCGCGTCGGCATAGCGACCCACGGGGGCAACGATATCGCATTTGGTGACGATCTCGATCTGGTTGCGCAGTTCGGGTGTAAGTGCGGTGCCAAGGATTTCTTCGGCCTCATAGCCGCCGTAGATATCTGCCTGATCCATCGTGGTGATGCCTTGATCAAGGCACGAGCTGATCTTGTTGCGGATGTGGTCCACGCTGGTGTCGGCATCGTCACCCAGGCGCCACATGCCATAGACAAGGCGGCTCATTTCAAGGGTGTTGGCGAACTTAACACGATCCATTAGCGGCGGACTCCGTTTCCAAGGGGGGTTGCGGGGGTGCCGTTCGGCACGCGCCCATACGCTTCGTTCAGTTGTACGGTCTTCAGTTGCGGCAAGACCCGGCTGCCGAAATGGCGGCATTCGTCCAGATGTGGATAGCCCGACAGGATGAACGCGCGAATGCCCATCTTTTGGTACTTTTCCAACTCGCTCAGCACCTGATCGGTGGACCCGACCAGTGCAGCCCCGCAGCCCGAGCGCGCCCGTCCCACACCGGTCCAAAGATGCGGTTCAACGAACCCTTCCATATCCGCCAGTTCGCGGTTCTTCGACTGGTGTGACACCCCCAATGAGGTCGCATCCAGCGCGCGTTCGCGGATCGTCTTGCCCTGTTCGTCGTCCAGCTTGCTAACGATGTGCTGCGCGTATTCGCGAGCTTCGGCCTCGGTGTCGCGCACGATCACATGCACACGCAGACCGTAATCAAGTGTACGGCCATAGCGTTCGGCCACCGCGTTCACGTCTTTCATGCGCTGGGCCAGTGCGTCTTTGGGTTCTGGCCACATCAGGTAGACGTCGCAATGCTGACCGCAGAGTTCGAGCGCATCGGGGGAATAGCCGCCGAAATACAGAAGCGGACCGTTCGTCTGGTACGGAACCGCCGGATCGGTGGTCAGACCTTCGAAGTTGTAGACATCGCCTTTGTACGTGATCTCGCCTTGCGTCCAAGCCTGTTTTAGGATCTCAACCACTTCGCGCGACCGCTGGTAACGCAGCTTGCTGTCTTCCTTTTCGCCCGGGAAATCCGACGAGATGATGTTCACCGTAAGTCGCCCTTCAAGCATGTGGTCGAGCGTGGCGATCGTGCGGGCCAGCATGATCGGCTGCATTTCCCCGCACCGCACGGCGGCGAGCATGTTGATCCTGTCGGTGATCGGCGCACATCCCGCGACAAAGGACAGGGTGTCCTGACCCACCTGATACGATGACGGGCAAAGAATGTTGCGGAAGCCCTGCGCTTCGGCCTCTTTCACGATGCTTGAGCAATGCGCAAAGCTTGACCGCAGATTGCCACCCGGCACGCCAAGGAATTCGTAGTCATCCGAACACAGCGCCGCGAACCACGAAACCTCTACCGCGTCGAGGTCGGGAGAGGTGATCGGCACGATGGTCATAAGGTGTCTCCGGAAGGTATCATTTCCTCTTGCGTAGCACCGCTAAAAATGTAGATCAATAGTGTATCAATTTTTGGTGCGAGAAATGTCAGACACCCACGCCTTGCCGAAATACGTCCAGATCAGCGAGTTGTTGATCCGGGATATTCAGGCTGGCCGCTTGGTCGATGGTGAACGCCTGCCACCCGAACGGGACATGGCGGCGCGCCTTGGAATTTCCGTGGGAACTCTGCGCAAATCGCTGGATGAATTGACCGCGCTGGGCTTGCTGGAGCGGGTTCAGGGGTCGGGCAATTATGTGTGTGCGCAAGAGGATACGCAGTCGGTTTATGCCTTCTTTCGGGTCGAGTTGATCGAAGGGGGCGGGTTGCCGACGGCGGAATTGCTTTCGGTTGATCGTCTGTCCAAGCCCGAAGTTTTGCCGGGGTTTGGTGCCTCAACTGACGGTCACAGGATTCGCCGGTTGCGGCGCTTGAACGGTGTGCCTGCCGTGCTCGAAGAGATCTGGCTTGATGGCGGTTATGTCGATCAGATCGATGCAGTGGCGCTGCGCGAGTCGCTGTACCTTTATTACCGGGAATCGCTGGGGCTTTGGATTACCAAAGCAGTGGATCGGCTTGATCTGGCGGCGGTGCCGAATTGGGCGCCTGTCAGCTTTGGTCTGTCCGCCGGGCAACCCTGCATGCGGGCAACGCGGGTCAGCTATGGCCCCGAGGGCGAGGCGGCCGAAGCCTCGTGGAACTGGATCAACACAGACGTCGCGCGCTATGTCGCGCGCATCACTTAGGCCGCGCTATGTCGCGCGCATCACCTGAAGGACCAATATGAAAGTCATCAATTACGGCATCATCGGATGCGGCATGATGGGGCAGGAGCACCTGCGCAATATCGCCTTGTTGGACGGCGCTCGGGTGGCGGCCATCTTTGAGCCGGACGAGATCATGGCGGCGGCGGCCAAGGCGATTGCGCCCAATGCCAAGCTTGAGGCGTCGATCGAAGGCTTGCTGGAACGCGGTGATCTGGATTGTCTGCTGGTGGCCAGCCCAAACCACCGTCACATTGACGCGCTTGAGCGGATTGCCGAATTGAACCCGTTGCCGCTGTTGATGGAAAAGCCGTTATATACTGATCCCGCCGACATCGCGCGGGTCGAGGCGATTGCCGCCAATTACCCTGCGCCGATCTGGGTGGCGATGGAATATCGCTATATGCCCCCCGTCCAGACCTTTGCCGAGGAAGTGCAGCGCGCCACGGGTGGGGTTAAGATGCTCACCATCCGCGAGCATCGTTTTCCATTTCTGCACAAGGTGGGCGACTGGAACCGCTTCAATCGTAACACCGGGGGTACTCTGGTCGAGAAGTGCTGTCACTTCTTTGACTTGATGCGTTTGATCCTTGGGTCTGATCCGGTGCGCGTCACGGCAAGTGCCGGGCAAGAGGTGAACCATCTGGACGAGACTTATGATGGCGAGGTGCCTGATATCTGGGACAGCGCGTATGTGATCGTTGATTTCGCCAATGGCGCGCGGGCGATGTTGGAGCTTTGCATGTATGCCGAGGGCTCCAAGTATCAGGAAGAGATCAGCGCCGTTGGTCCGAACGGCAAGATCGAAGCCTTTGTTCCCGGTCCCGGGCGGTTCTGGCCAACCCATCTTGGCGCGCCGCCCGTGCCTCAGGTGATCATCAGTCCTCGGCATCCGAAGGGGCCGCAAGCGGTGGATATTCCGGTTGATCCTACGATCCTCGATGCGGGCGATCACAATGGATCGACCTTCTATCAGCACGCACGCTTTCTTGAGCTGGTGCGAAATGGCGGTGCTCCGGAGGTGTCAATAGAAGACGGCGCTTGGGCTGTCAGGATGGGCATTGCTGCGCAGAATTCCGCCCAATCCCATAGCGTTATCGACAAGATCTGACCGCATTTCGGGCGGGTTCTTCGCGCAACACTCTGTGGGAAAGGGGAAAAAAACGAAATTTCGCCACATTCTCTGCTTTGAACCAAAAGTTTTTTATTCTATCAAAAGATAGAGCAAAAATATGCCGAACCCGAAAACGGGCGGCCTTGAGGTAGAGCGGTGTTGTTATGAATGCGATTAATTTCGTTGTCCGTACAAGTGCGGGCACGGTCGAGCGCGGTGTAGTTGGTGCAGAAGATCTGGGATACCTGATCGACGCCTCTGGTGGCCGCGAAATCTCCTTAAATCTGCATCGATCTGATCTGCGCAGTTATGATCGCGCCGAAAACGATCTTCACATTCTGCTGGCAGATGGCCGGGTGATTGTCCTCGAAGACTATTTCGGGGCAGGCAGCCGCCTGTTCCTCAGCACCGATGGCGTTCTGAGCGAAGTGGCCTTCGCCGAGGGCGACGGCGGGGCGTTGTTCGCGCAATACGGCGATGTCGCAGCTTGGGGCAAATGGAGCCCGGACGACTCTCTTATCTTCTTTGATCGCGCCGAAGTGGTTGCTAGTGATTACGTTGCCGCCGAAGACGAGGGTGGCGTATCAATGCTGGCCGCGGGTCTTCTGGCGGGCAGCGGGATGTTGCCTTGGCTGGCCGGGGGCGCAGCGGTTGCAACGGGCGCGGCAGTGATCGGCGGCGGCGGAGATGGCGGCGGTACACTTGTTGGCAACAACGGTGAAAGTGGCGGCCCGAAAGCCCCAACGGTCAATGATGGCGAGTACGTGATCGGTGGCGATGGCCTGACCGAAGACGACCGCACTGTTTTGGTAAGCGGCACAGCGAATTCCGGCGATACGGTTGTCGTGGTGATCGGTGACAAAACGGAAACCACCACAACCGGCGAAGATGGCAAATGGGAAGTCATCTTTGACGGCCCGAACTTTCCGCCAGATGGAGAATACGTTGCCGACGTGACGGTCATTGGCGAAGATGGTGAGACCGATCTAACCGGTCCGACCGTAGTCATTGATACAACGCCTCCGCCCTTGGCAATCACCAGCGGCACAACGTCAAGCGGCGACATCATCACCGAGATCGAATTTGATGGCGGTGCGACCATTACCGGTACAACGGAAATCGGCGCAACTGTTGTTCTGATAGCAGGTGGCGTGAGCCATGTTGCCGATGTGGATGCGCAGGGCAACTGGAGCGTGACACTCACCAGTTCGACCTTCGAGCGCGGCGAATACGTTGAAAGCATTCAGGTTATCGCGACGGACAAGTTCAATAACTCGACCACGGTCAATGATGGGATCGAGATTGACACCGTGTCTGGCGTGACAATCAACACCACCACAATCGAGACTGATGGCATCATCAATGCCGACGAACGCACAGACGGTGTGGAAATCACCGGGACCACCGATGTCGGTTCGACCGTTGTGGTCGAAATGAACGGTTACACCCGGACGGCCTTTGTCGATGCGCAAGGCAACTGGTCAGTGACTTTCATCGCGACAGAAATCCCAGTCGGCGAACAGAACCTGACGATCAATGCGACCTCGACCGACGAAGTGGGCAACACCAGTTCGACCACTGGTCAGGTGGTTCTGGATACGTGGGTTCGCAACTTTGATATCACGAGCCAAGCAGGCGGTGCCGATGGCATCGTGAACGCCGAAGAGGCGACGCAGGGCATGACCGTGACCGGTACAACAGAACCGGGCGCGAGCGTATTGGTCACGCTTGGTGGTGTGTCGCATAACGCCAGCGTCGATGCGAATGGCAACTGGACCGTGAGCTTTTCGGCCAACGAATTGCCGGCTGGCGAACAGACTGCAACGCTGACGGCAAGTTCGACCGATCTGGCGGGCAACACGGCAGTGGAAACCCGCAGCGTGATCTTCGACACAGACGCAGGGCTTCTGACGATCAGCGCGGCCCCAGTCGAAACCGATGATGTCGTAAACCAAGTCGAAGCGTCAGACGGGGTTGTCATCACAGGCACGTCCACCCCGTTGGCGATGGTAGATGTGACGCTGGATGGTGTCAGCAAGACGGTTCAGACCGACAGTTTCGGTACCTGGCGCGCGAATTACGCAGCGGGCGAAATCCGCCCGGGCGAGTACGAAGCGCAGATCACGGCATACACTGTCGATGCAGCGGGTAACGAGCTGACGCGGTCCGACACCGTGATGGTTGATACTTTTGTGCGTAACTTCCAAGTCAGCGCAAACCCAGTGACGGCAGACAATATCGTAAACGATGCCGAGCAGGGCCAAGGTGTTGTGCTGAGCGGCACAACCGAACCGGGCGCGACCGTCACCGTGGTTGTCGAAGGCGTCAGCCGCGCAGCCACTGTTGATGCGGCGGGCAATTGGACAGCGCAGTTTTCAGCCTTTGATCTGCCGGATGGCACATATACCACCACCGCGCAAATCAGCACCGAAGATCAGGCTGGCAATACTGCAACGACTTCAAAGACCTTCCAAGTCGATACCGAAGTGGTGCCGCTTACATCAACCAGCCAGCCGGGTGGTGCGGATGGCGTTGTCGGCGAAGCGGAAAGCGCACAAGGCTTTACGCTTACAGGTCAAGTCGAACAGGGTTCGACCGTTGTGGTCAGCATCGCTGGTCAGCAGATGCAGGCAACTGTCAGCGCCAGTGGTGCTTGGTCGGTGGCTGTACCGCCGAGCGTGATCCCGTCGGTTGACGGAGAAAGCGTGTCGATCCAGATCGCGGCGACGGATGGTGCGGGCAACACCAAGTCGATCACCGAAACGATGGTGGTGGACAATGTCGCACCCGATGCGCCTGACATGACGGCGATCACCCGCGACCAAAGTCAAGCGGTTCGGGGTATCGTGCTTGAGACCAGCGACAGCGATGTTGTGATCGAGCGGGTTGGCAGCAGCGGCACTCAGAACGTTAACTTCAACGAGCAAGACAACAATTTCACCGGCGAAACCACCTACAGCTTTAATCAGGTGGTTCCGGATGGGTCACACCTCGTGATCACGGCCACCGATGACGCGGGCAACAGCTCGGGGACATATGTGGTGGTCGATGATCCGAACACGTCGCAAAGCAACGTCACACTGGCGGGTAATCTGGGCGGTCGACAGATTGATGCGATCGACCTCGAATTCACCGAAGAGGCGACGCTCACCATCACCGAGGCGCAGATCGTTGCGATGACGGGCGAGGAAAATACGGTTCGCGTCTTGGGTAACAGTGACGATGCGGTCCGGATCACCGGGGCGACGCGCACAGGCAGCCGGTTCGAGGATGGTCAAAACTACGATGTCTACGATCTGGGTGATGCCACCGTGCTGGTCGACGACGACATCAACAACGTCTCAACAATCTAAGCAAGAGGATAGACTGTTCGGGCCATTCAGCGATGGCCCGAGCCCCGAAACAAAAAAAGCCAAAGGCGGGGGGCTCGATCTACATGAGGCAGAATACTAGGGTCTTGGCAGGTGCAGTGCTTGCAGTAACGGCTCTTTCGGGGTGTATGCAGGATATGGGCGCGGGGACCGTGTCGCGGTTCCTGTCTGCACAGCCAAACGCGGGCGCGGAAGTGAGCGGCGAAACCAAGACCGCCGCACCGAAGGCGGTCACGACGCAGGACGCGTCCCCCATCATTGCAGAATTGGCTTCGCGCAAGAGCGTTCTGACGCCGGGCAGTCCCTATGCAGAAGTGGCCGCAGGTGTTCTGGCGGCAGATGCCCGCGTTGCCGAAGCAGAACTTCATGTGGCGCAACTGCGGGCCGAGGCGGCGTCCAAAAACTGGTGGCCGACAATTTCTCCGCGCATCACGTTGACGTCTTTGGGAGACTTGGTGGCTGATTTGGTGATCAACCAGGTGCTGTTTGACAACGGTCGCAAGGCCGCTGAGCGGGACATGGCCAAAGCAGATGTCGAGTTGGCTGCGGTCGCCCTTTCGGAAAGCAGCAATGACCGTGTGTATGACGGTTTGGTCTTGTATCTTCAGGCCGAAGAAGGCCGCGCGGCGGCGGGCCTTTACGGTCAAGCGCTTAAGGATATGGGCCACTTTGAATGGGTGATGAATGAACGCGTCAAGGGTGGCGTGTCGGATTTCTCTGACCTCAACGTGCTGAAGCAGAAATTGGCCGATCTGCGCGCCCGCGATGCGGCAGCGCAGGAAAAGACGACACGTGCCACAGCCGAGCTAAACGCGATGTCGGCTGTATCGCTATCTGGCCAGCATGGATTGCGCGGCATGGGACGCACGCCGTCGGACCAGTCGCTTGACGTGCTGCGCGCCAAGGTGGAACGCGACCGGCAGTTGGCGCAGGCCAAGATCGCCCGCGCGGCGCATCTGCCGGGGCTGTCGGCTGGCGGTAGTGTTCGTAATGGTGGCGAAGGATTGGCCCTTAGCGTGAACACCGAACAGATGCTGGGCATCGGTACAGGCGCATCCTTGCAAGCCATCGAAGCCACAAAGATCACCGCTGATCGCAAAGTGACCGAAGCCGAGGATATTTCACGCCGCGCCATCGAAGCGGACCAGCGTAGTATCGCTGCGCTCAAGCGACAGGCCGCCGAAGCCGAAGGGCTGACCGCGCAGGCCAAGACCAATCTAGACTTGTTCCAGCGCCAATATGATGCGGGTACGCGTCAGGTGATGGATGTGGTCAGCGTCTACGAGACCTTCCTTCGGGCGCTTGAAAAACAACTGGACCTGAAATTTCAGGCCGCCCGCGCCGAGCTGGATGCAGCCAAGCGGTTGGGTGTTCTTGCCGATGGAGCAAAGATTTGACTGGCGTCAGTAACATCACCCTGCTGTCGGGGCGCGCCAAGAACGCTGTTCTGCGCATGGTCCCACAAGGGATCAAACCAGCCAACGAACCCAAGCGCGCACCGCGCTATTCTGACCGCGTTCGCGCCCGGACGGAACTGATCCGCACCTACGCTGGCCGTCTTGGCCTGACCACGGTGGCGTCCGACGTCACCGAGGCCATCAGCTTGCATCAAGACCAGAACGGGCTTGTCGGTGAGGCAGCGCTGATCGCGGGTGCCAAGGCTGCCGGGATGCTGGCGCAAGGGCTGCATGTGCCGCGCCCAACCCCGGATCATTGGCCCGCGATTGCGCTTATGACCAACGGTCAGGCGGTGCTGGTGCTGGGTCAGGACCGGATGACCCTGTCGATCTGGGACGCGGCCGCAAAGGATAAGGTTGAACGCGTCGACGTGGCCGAATTCGCGCCCTTCTACAGTGGTGTTCTCGTACGCGGCGAGGCGCCCGTGCAGACGCTTGTCGACACCCATACGGATGACGGACGCAAGAGCCATTGGTTCTGGGGCAGTTTCAACAATTACACCCGGCAATTTGGTGAAGTCGCTGTTGGGTCATTCGTCGCCAACATTCTTGCGCTGTCGGTCGCGCTGTTTTCGTTGCAGGTTTATGACCGCGTGATCCCGCACCAATCCTCGGCCACCCTTTGGGTGCTGGCCATCGGTGCTGCAATGGCGCTGATGCTGGAGGCGTTTCTCAAGGTCGCACGGTCCACGCTTCTGGATGGTGCAGGACGGCAGATCGAAACGGGTGTGCAGCAGACGCTGTTGAACCGGCTTTTGGGTATGCGCTCTGACGCGGCGGGGCGGTCGCCCTCGCAGCTATTTGCGTCAATGCGCGAATTTTCATCGGTGCGTGAATTCTTCACCGCGTCCACTGTTGGCGCATTGGCGGACATCCCGTTCATCGTGCTGTTCCTGCTGATGGTCTGGTCCATCGCGGGCAGCGTGGTCTGGGTTTTGGTTGCCGGTGCCGTGCTGATGGTGATCCCGGGGTTCTTCCTGCAAAAGAAGATGATCCGCATCACCCGTGAAATGCAGGGTGCGTCGAGCAAGCAATCGCGTCTGTTGAACGAAACAGTGACCGAGCTTGATACGATCAAGACCCAACGCGCCGAAGATCGCTTTGCCCGCCAGTGGGAAGAGCTGACATCGGTGCAAGCGCTGAAATCTTCGGAACAACGCCGCCTTGCCGCTGCGTTGACGTTCTGGAGTCAGGGCGTGCAGCAGGCCACCTATGTCGGTGCGGTGATCGCGGGCACATATCTGGTCTTTGCCGGTGAGTTCACCGTCGGGTCGATCATTGCCGTGGGCATTCTGACCTCGCGCACGTTGGCCCCGCTGACGCAGCTGTCAGGCATCATGGCGCGTTGGGGCAACGTCAAGGCGGCGCTGGATGCGCTGGACGGGATTGCAGGGCTGCCGCAGGACCGTGCCGAGAACCGCAAGTACCTGCGCCGCGAAAAGCTTGAAGGGCGTTTCGAGCTGCGCGAAGTCAACTTCCGCTATGATCCCGAGATGCCATCCGTTCTCGACATTCCGAGCCTCGTGATCCAGCCGGGCCAGACTTTGGCCATCCTTGGGACCAACGGGTCGGGCAAGTCCACGCTGCTTAAGATGCTGTCGGGACTCTATTCGCCGACCTCTGGGTCGATCCTGATCGACGGTACCGACATGAACCAGATCGACATGCGCGATATCCGTCGGTCGCTTGGCTATCTCGGGCAGGATGTACGGCTGTTCCACGGAACGTTGCGCGACAACCTGAACCTGAACATGATGGAGCGCGATGACGACCGCTTATTTGAAGCGCTTGATTTCGCGGGACTTGGCCAGTTCGTCAAAGGCCACCCTCAGGGGCTCGACCTGCCGATCCGCGACGGCGGCGAAGGCCTTTCCGTCGGGCAGCGCCAATCCATCGGTTGGGCCCGGCTTTGGTTGCAAGACCCCGATGTGTGTCTGTTGGACGAACCTACTGCGGCGCTGGACCAGACGCTGGAAAAGACGCTGATTTCCCGGCTGGAAACTTGGCTGGCAGATCGTACGGCGATCGTCGCCACCCATCGGGTACCGATCCTTGCGCTGGCCGACCGCACCAGCGTTCTGGCGTCGGGGCGGCTGGTGGTCGATGGCCCGCGCGATCAGGTGCTTGACCACCTGCGCACGGCACAGGGGGCGTAAGCAATGGCTGTCAGCACAACAGATCTAAACGCCCAACTTGGTCGCCGCCTGCGCGGCCCGTCGATGGTCATCTGGCTGTCGGGGGCTGCGCTTTGGCTGTTCATTGTCTGGGCGGCCTATGCTTGGATCGACGAAATCGTGCGTGCCGATGGCGAGTTCATTTCAACCTCGCGCCCGCAGATTATTCAGAACCTCGAAGGGGGTATTCTTGCCGAACTTCTGGTCAAAGAAGGTGACGAGGTCATGCGCGGTGACGTGCTCGCCCGTCTTTACGGCACGCAGTTCCGCTCATCGGTGGATGATCTTGAAGATCAGATCACCGCGCTGGATATCCGTCGTTTACGGATTGAGGCCGAAATGGCCGGTCTGGTGCAATTCGAAATCCCGTGGGAACTGCGCGAGCGCAGCCCGGAAATGGCCGCCTCAGAACAGGCACTCTTGGCTGCGCGGCAGCTGGATTTCAACTCGCGCTACGACGGTGCACGCCGTGTGCTGGAACAGGCGACGCAGGAAAAGACCCTGATGGAGAACCTTCTGGACAAGAAGGTGGTTGCTCTGATCGAAGTCACGCGTGCCCGAAAGGCGCATGCGGATGCGCAGATCAAGATGGACGAGATCATCACTCAGACGGAACTTGCGCGCGCTCAGGAATACTCTGAGACGCTCAAGGAATTGTCGACACTGCGTCAGAACCTTCGGTCCTCGCAAGACCAGTTAAACCGCACGGTTCTGGTGAGCCCGATGCACGGAGTGGTGAACAAACTTGGTGTAACCACGATTGGTGGCGTGGTGCGACCGGGCGAAGAAATCCTGCAGATCATCCCGCTGGGCGAAGAACTTTATGTTGAAGCCAAGGTCGCGCCTGAGAACATCGCTGGTATCCGCCCGGGACAAGAAGCAACGATCAAGCTTTCAGCCTACGACTTTACGATCTTCGGATCGTTGAAGGGCCGGGTCGACGTAATCTCGGCCGACACGTTCAAAGACCAACGTCGCCCCGAAGCACCAGCGCATTACAAAGTGACCGTTCGGGTCGACAAGACATCGCTTAGTGACCGACAGCGGCAACTGGAAATCCGCCCCGGCATGCAGGCCACGGTTGAGCTGCACACCGGCGAAAAGACCGTCCTGCAATATCTGCTCAAACCGCTCTACAAATCCCGCGAGGCGTTGCGCGAACCCTAAGGACATGCCGGGCAGTACCCGCCATGACAGGGTATCTCGCCTGCGGCTCGGGTGTGTGGCGGCATGACGCCAAAGTCAGCGTCTTGGGTGTGGCAGGTGGTGTGTTTGCATATTTGTGAAAAGAAGAAGGGGGAGTTCGCCCCCTCTCGATTAACGTCGCATTAACGTTAATAAGCCACTTAGAAAGGCGCGGTACAGGCAGGCATGCCGATGACCGCAAAAGGAGAAGCCCCACGCCAAGGCTGACCAAGAGCCTCGCTCGAATGTGGTGCCTTGGCTGGGGTGGACACAGTTTCCGGCTTCTTCTTTTCAAAAATATGCAAAGGCACGGGTAACACCAGACCTGCCGTCAGTGGTCAATCTTCGGTGTCCATCCAGATGGTCACGGGACCATCGTTCAGTAACCGCACTTTCATGTCCGCGCCAAATCGGCCTTTGGCGACGGGGATGCCTTGCGCCGTCATCTGATCGGCAAAGTAGTCATACAGCCTGTTCCCGTCCTCAGGCGCGGCGGCGGTGGAAAAGCCGGGGCGGTTGCCGCGCGAGGTGTCGGCTGCCAGCGTGAACTGGCTGACCACAAGGGCGCTGCCGCCGATGTCGGCGATCGAACGGTTCATGCGCCCGTCTTCATCCTTGAAGATACGCAGCTTGGCGATCTTGGCGGCAAGTCTGTCTGCCTGCGCTTCGGTGTCGCCCTGCATCGCGCAGATCAGGATCAACAGGCCGGCATCGATTGCGCCCAGCATGTCGCCGTCAACCGTGACTGAGGCTTCAGACACCCGCTGGATCAGAGCGCGCATCTTAGGCAGCCAGTCCTTTGGTCCCGATGTCAAGGAACTTGCGACGGCGGTCGGCGACCAGTTTTTTGGGTGAGTGTTGCGACAGGTCACTCAGCATGGCGCGCAATGCTGTGCCGACCGATTGGATGGTCTGCTCACGGCCGCGATGTGCACCACCGAGGGGTTCGGAAATCACCTGATCGGCCACGCCGAGGTTCAGAAGGTCTTGTGCGGTTAAGCGCAGCGCTTCGGCGGCTTCGCGCATCTTTTCCGCGTCTTTCCACAGGATCGACGCACAGCCTTCGGGGGAAATCACAGAATAGACCGAGTGTTCGAGCATTGCGACACGGTTGGCGGTGGCAAAGGCCACCGCTCCGCCGGACCCGCCTTCGCCGATCACTACGGATATCACAGGCACACCGATTTGCAGGCATTTTTCGGTCGAGCGGGCAATCGCTTCGGACTGGCCACGTTCCTCTGCGCCTTTGCCGGGATAGGCACCGGGGGTGTCAACAAGCGTCAACACAGGGATACGGAACCGGTCGGCCAAATCCATCAGGCGCACCGCCTTGCGATAGCCTTCGGGGCGGGCCATGCCGAAGTTGCGCTTGAGGCGGCTTTCGGTGTCGTGGCCCTTTTCGTGGCCGATCACCACCACCGGCTGATCGTTGAACCGCGCCAAGCCGCCCATGACTGCATCGTCATCGGCAAAATTACGGTCGCCTGCGAGCGGTGTGTATTCGGTAAACAATGCATCGATGTAGTCTTTGCAATGCGGGCGTTCTGGATGGCGTGCGATCTGGCATTTCCGCCAAGGTGTGAGTTTCTTGTAGAGGTCCTTGAGCAGCGCTTGTGCCTTGGCGTCGAGCGCGCGGGCCTCGTCTTCGATGTCCATCTCGTCATTCTTGCGCGCCATCGCCCGCAGTTCTTCGGCTTTGCCTTCGATCTCGGCCAGCGGTTTTTCAAAATCGAGATAGTTGGTCATCGTGGATCTGCCTGTTGTTCCCTGATGCTATATGGCCGGGACGGTTGGCTTTTGCAATCTGATGGCATGCATCAAGTCCGCAAGACATGTCTCATGTCAGTGGTGCATGCTGGGTGGTAGGCAGAGAAGGAGGTTCGTGTGATCCCTTACGACGCTCGGCTTAGGCGGGTAGTTCATTATATCCATGACAACCCGGCGGGGGATTTGTCGTTGGATGCCTTGGCAGAGGTGGCGGCGATGTCGCGGTTTCATTGGCATCGGATCTTTGTTGCCATGACTGGCGAGACCTGTGCGCAGGCCGTTCGGCGCATCCGTGCGCACAAGGCAGCGCATTGGTTGATCCAGACAGATTGGCCGGTGTCGGTGATTGCCCTGCGATCCGGGCACCGCAATGTTCAAAGTTTTGCCCGATCCTTTCGGGCGCATTTCGGTGTCACCCCAGCGGCGTTTCGGACTGTCGGGGTGCCGGGGGATTTTCAACTTTTCAGGATGGGACAGAAAGACATGGTTGGATTCGAGATTCGTGACCGGGAGAGCGTTCGACTGGCGGCTTTGCCCCACCGTGGCGCGTATCGGGATATCGGACGGGCGTTTCAGGAAGTTGCAGCAATCTTCACCGCGCGCGGGCTGTGGGCGCAGGCTGGGCCTATGTTCGGGGTGTATCATTCGGACCCGTCATTAGTGCCGGAGGCTGATTTGAGAAGCCACGCCGGGGTGCAAGTCAATGCGGCTTTCGGCATGCCGGATGTGTTGGAGGAGGTCGTTTTGCCCGGCGGGCTGCATGCGGTGATGCTGTATGTGGGGCCGTATGCCGGATTGCCAGCGGCGTGGGACGCTCTGTACGGAAACGCCCTGCCTGCGACGGGGCGATTGCCAGCAGAGCGCGCGTCGTTCGAGGTCTATCTCAACGATCCTACCCAGGTTGCGCCGAACGCGTTGCAGACAGAGATTTGTGTGCCTCTGGCCTTAGGTCCAGAGAACGGGGACAAGTGACGCGACCAAGAGTACGGCCATGGTCCAGTTGAATATCCGCAAGCGGGTTGGTCGGTTCAGGAGGCGGCGCAATTGTTGACCGATCACGGTCCAAGTGGTGGTTGAGATACAGCCCATGGCGACATAAGTGCCGGCGACCCAGAGAACGGCGGCGATGTCACGCCCTGTGGCGTAAAGCGTGATCGCGCCGAGGGCCATCGACCACGCCTTGGGATTTACCCATTGGAACGCTGCCGCTTGCAGGAAGGAAAGGGGGGTGCCGCTGGTCTTTGGGGTGCCATCCGGCGGAGCCGCATTTGCAATACGCCATGCGAGATAAAGCATGTAGATCACCGAAAGCACCTTGAGGATGGTGTAAGAGACCGGCCACAGATCGAAGACTTGCATCACGCCCAACCCCACTGGGACGATCATCATCGGAAAGCCTATGCATACGCCCAGCATGTGCGGGATGGAGCGGCGGAAGCCGAAATTTGCCCCCGAGGTCATCAACATGAGGTTGTTTGGACCCGGCGTGATGACGGTGACAAGGGCGAAGCCTGCGAGGGCGAGGAAGAGATCGGGTGTCATGACGGGCAATATGTGGCGAATGCCCTGCGCAGAGATTGCTTTTTTGTGTTGCATTGGTCTATTTTGCACAATTAATGACCAGTATAGACCAGATTGATCGACAGATATTGCGCGTGTTGTCCCGGGAAGGCCGGATCAGCAATCTGGCCCTTGCCGAGCAGGTTGGCCTATCGCCATCGGCGTGCTTGCGCCGGGTTGGTGCATTGGAGCGGTCCGGTGTCATCGCAGGGTATCGCGCGGTGCTGAGCCCCGAGAAATCGGGAATCGGTTTCGTGGCCTATGTCACTGTTGGATTGAGTCAGCACACGAAGGCAGCGCAAGAGGCGTTCGAGCGGGCCATTTCGCGCAGTCCCGAGGTGCGAGAGTGTCACAATATCACCGGGTCGGTCGAGTATCTTTTGCGGGTCGAGGCGGCAGATTTGGCGGCCTATAAGCATTTCCACACCGAGGTGCTGGGGGTCTTGCCTCAGGTCAATGCGATTACCTCTTATGTGGTGATGGGGTCGCCAAAGGATGAACGGGCCTGAACTGCCATGCGTCATGTGCATGTCCCAGCTGTATCTTTGGCTCTGGTGTCGCGGAATTGCTGGCATAGGTTGGGCAGCAAGGCAGGGACACACTGAATGGAGAGTCCCATGTCACAGCATTTGTCCAACCAATCGACCCACCCCAGCCGCATCAGCGCCGAAGAGGCGTTGCGGATTCTGACCGAAGCTTGGGTGTATTACACACCGCTTCCGACTTTGGTCACAGAGCATAACAGCCAGCCGTCGCCCGTGTTTGACGCGTATTACGCGGCCTGACGGGGTGCGGTCTGAGCAAAGCTTTGCCTATGGTTTAAAGACAGGATTGTCTTGCGGTGCGCTTCGTCGCAAGGCTGGCATATGAAACACTTGCGTCTTGTCTCATCTGCGTTGTGCGTTGCGGTTTTTCTTGCAGCCTGTTCGCCGTCCCCGTCAGAGCCGACGGTGGAAACCGTGTCGACGCGCAACCTTTATCCGAACGAAACACCGGAGCTGCGTGCACTGATCGTTGCGGCGGCGCAAGAGAACGATGTTCCGGTGTCTTTGGTGCAGCGGGTTGTGATCCGTGAAAGCACTCACCAGCCCGAGGCGCGCAACGGGCCCTATTTCGGGTTGATGCAGATTCTGCCCGCCACAGCGCGGTCGATGGGGTTTCGCGGCGCGCCATCAGACCTTTTGGATGCAGAGACCAACCTGAGATACGCGGTGCGCTATTTGCGCGGGGCCTGGCTTGTCGCCGATGGAGAAGAGGCTGAGGCGGTCGGGTGGTATGCGCGCGGCTACTACTATGAGGCCAAGCGCCTTGGTTTGCTGGATGAAACCGGCGTACACGGGCGTAAGGATTGGTCTGACTGAAGGGATCAGAGTCTTCGTACGAAGACTCTGATCTTGAGAATTTTCGTACGAAAATTCTTACGGCGCGGTGATCATTTCCGACTGACGGACGATCACTTCGGCCTGTTTGATTGATGCGATGTCGACAAGGCGGCCTTTGTAGACAGTGGCGCCCTCGCCTTTTGCTTTGGCTTCTTCCATTGCAGCGAGGATTTCGCGGGCTTCTGTCACAGCTTCGTCTGACGGGGTGAACACTTCGTTGGCCAGCGCGACCTGCTTGGGGTGGATCGCCCATTTGCCGACCATGCCCAGTGTCGCTGAACGCAGCGCCTGCGCGCGGAAGCCTTCATCATCCGAGAAATCGCCGAACGGACCATCGACCGGCAGCACACCGTGGGTGCGACAGGCGGCGACGATGGCGGTTTGCGCCCAGTGCCACGGGTCTGACCAATGCTTTTCGCCCTCGTGCAGCATGTAATAATTCGCCTGCGTGCCGCCGATGCCAGTGGTCTGCATGCCCATCGACGCGGCAAAGTCCGCGGCGCCAAGACTCATGGCTTCGAGGCGGGGGGAGGCTGCGGCGATGGCTTCGACATGGGCGATGCCAGCGGCAGATTCGATGATCACTTCGAAGGCAAGGCGTTTCGTGCGACCTTTGGCGGCCTCAACCGCGCTTACCAGAGCGTCGACGGCGTAGAGATCTTCGGCGCAGCCGACTTTGGGGATCATGATCTGGTCGAGTCGATCAGGCGCGCTTTCGAGCAGTTCGATCACATCGCGATACCAGAACGGTGTGTCGAGGCTGTTGATCCGAACGCTGAGGGTTTTGTTGCCCCAGTCGATATCGCCGATTGCCTGAATGATGTTTTCGCGGGCACTGTCCTTATCGGTGGGGGCCACGCTGTCTTCGAGATCGAGGTTGATAACATCCGCGTCCGATTTGGCCATCTTTTCAAAGATCGCCGGGCGCGAGCCGGGGCCAAAAAGCTGGCAGCGGTTTGGGCGGGACGGCGGGGTGGGCTGGATGCGGAAGGACATGAGTGCCTCTTGGTAAGGATATTACGTTTTATGGTGCTTTGGAGTTATGAAATTGCGCGACTTTCTGCAAGTGCATTTTGCACCTGCGGAATCGTCGCTGCTGTGCAGCGTGTTTAAGCGGCGCAAGATTCTTCCAAAAAGTATGCGGAATACGAAGAATTTTTGTGCAATCAGGGGACAAGGCGAGGATCGTGGCAATGCAATTCATGCTACGGCCTGCCATTCTTCTGCCAAACACGCTGCTTTACAGGGGACCACAATGATCAAGACACCATATCTTTTGTTTCTGGGGGATGCACCGGACGGGTTGGCTGCCAAGGTGGCACAAGGAATCAAGGATTGGCGTCCCGAAAACTGTGTAGGCCAGTTCCGGATGGAGGGCTGCAAGGCCGATCTGGGTCTGACGGACATGGGACTTTCTGAAGCAAAGAAGGCTGGAGCTAGAACGCTTGTTGTGGGTGTGGCCAACCGGGGCGGCAAGATCAGCCAGGCTTGGAAGAAGGTTCTGGTGATGGCACTGGAAGAGGGGTTCGATCTGGCGTCCGGGCTGCACAATTTGCTGCGAGACGAACCTGATCTTGTTGCGGTGGCCGAGGCGACGGGGCGCAGCCTGCATGATGTTCGTGTACCCGAGGTGGAGTATCCTATTGCCGACGGCGTGAAACGGTCGGGCAAACGGGTGCTGGGTGTCGGTACGGATTGTTCGGTGGGCAAGATGTATACCGGGCTGGCTATGGACAAGTCCATGCGCGCGATGGGGATGAAAAGCACCTTTCGCGCCACTGGTCAGACAGGCATCCTGATCACCGGTGACGGCGTTCCCTTGGATGCGGTTGTAGCGGATTTCATGGCCGGGTCGATCGAATGGCTGACGCCCGACAATGATCCTAACCATTGGGACGTGATCGAGGGGCAGGGGAGTCTGTTTCATGTGTCTTTCTCGGGGGTGACGTTGGCGCTGATCCACGGGGGTCAACCGGATGCGCTGATCCTGTGTCATGAGCCGACACGGACCCACATGCGGGGGTTGCCGGGCTATGACCTGCCGTCGTTGGAGGCGTTGCGTGATATGGCGCTGCCTTTGGCGCGGGTTGCCAATCCGGAGTGCGTGGTGGCCGGGATTTCGATCAACACCCAACACATGGGTGAGGCGGAAGCGGTGGCCTATCTCAAAGAACTGGAGGATCGGATGGGCCTTCCTGCGGTCGATCCCTACCGGCACGGTGCAGATCGATTGGCCGAAGCATTGGCCGCGTTGTAATGACGCTTGGCGCAGCGCCTGTGGTGGCGTCGCGGTTGCATATTTGAAAAAAGAAGAAGCAGGGGGGCGGGCCCATGATCGAGGTGACGCGCGATGTGTTCCGGCTGGCACAGGTTTTTACGATCTCTCGCGGTAGCCGGACCGAGGCGAACGTGTTGACGGTGCGGGTGACGCGGGCTGGGGTGACGGGCTGGGGCGAATGTGTGCCCTATGCGCGCTATGACGAGACCCTTGAGAGTGTTGAGGCACAGATCAGATCGCTGCCCGATGGGATTGACCGGGCGTCATTGCAGGAGGCGTTGCCCGCTGGTGCCGCGCGGAATGCCATGGATTGCGCGCTTTGGGATCTGGAGGCGAAACAGGCCGGGTGCCGGGTTTGGGAGCTTGCCGGATTGACAGCACCGATGCCGGAAGTGACGGCGTATACGTTGTCGCTGGACACGCCCGAGGCGATGCAGGCGCAGGCAGCGAAGAATGCGTTTCGACCCTTGCTCAAGATCAAGTTGGGCACGCCGGATGACATGCCGCGTCTTGAAGCGGTGCGGGCTGGCGCACCTGGCGCGCGGATCATCGTCGATGCCAATGAGGGTTGGTCGACCAAGGTTTACGCCGATCTTGCGCCGCATTTGCTGCGTTTGGGGGTGGCTTTGGTCGAGCAGCCGTTGCCTGCCGGTGAGGATGACGCTTTGTTGGGAGTGGAGCGGCTGGTGCCGCTCTGTGCCGATGAGAGCTGCCATGACCGGGCATCGCTGTCCAAGTTGAAAGGCAAGTATGACATGGCGAATATCAAGCTCGACAAAACCGGCGGGTTGACCGAGGCGCTGGCCCTGCGTGATGCGGCGCGCACCGCGGGGTACGATGTCATGGTGGGTTGCATGGTCGGATCGTCATTGGCGATGGCGCCGGCGGTTCTGGTGGCGCAAGGGGCGGCGATCACTGACCTCGACGGGCCACTATTGCTTGCTGAGGATCGTGCGCATGGGCTGCGCTTTGATGAGGCGGGCGTGCACCCATCCGAGGCGTCGCTCTGGGGGTGAGGCCTAGTCGGTGCGCCTGTCGATGCAGACGGCATTGGCATTCAGTCGAAGATCGTAGCTGTCCACTGCGGCGGGATTTTCGATCTGGATGCAGAGCGAAAACGCGGTTGCAGACGCCCTTTCATAGGTTATGTCGCTGGCGAAACCGGTGAGCCGCGCCGGGTTGCGGGCGCAAATCATCGGGTCGAGCGTTTCGGGTAGGTTGGCGCGGTCTATGTCAACGCAGTCGGTCACATCATTTGCAAGTGTGCGCAGATCCGACAAGCGCCACCGATCGCGCTGATCCATCTGGCCCTGCGCCGGACCGCCCACGCGCCAAAAGGTCAGGCCGAGCGCAAGCGTCGCCAAGCCGATCAGAACCCAACCTGCGGGAAGTGGAAGCGTCGTTGCGGGAAGAGTTCGGGTTTCGCGGAAATAGGCCAGAACCACCCCTGCGATCAGCGCCACGGTTGCGGATTTGATCAGGAACCGCAGGCTGATTTGCCCGTCGAGCCAGCTGTAGATCAGGTAGAGCGCGTCACCCAAGAGCGCTAATGTTGCTACAAGCATCGCCAACGCGGACAGCCAGCGACGCACCGTGCCATGCCTGCGCGCGGGATCTGTGGCCGTGGCCTGCCGATCCTTGCGATCAAGGGTCCAGAACACTGGCACAAACACGATGAGCGTGGCCATCGACCAGCGCAGCCCGGACAGCCGCCCGTAGGTCGCAGCCTCGCCGGGTTCGGGCAACCAATTGTTGATCTGCGCAAACAACAGGGTGAGTGTGCTCCCGACAACCATGCCGAATACCACAAAGAGCAAGCTATAGAACAACGCGTCACGCGCTGCGGTGGACCGCATGGGGCGTGGCACGGCACCTGCGCCGTCCAGCGGCAACCAAGATGCAAGGGCGGCGTCGATTTCGGTGTCGGTCCAGTCAGCGGTGCGCAGGCTTTTGGCGATGTCGTCTTGTGACTGACCCGACTGCAAGGCGTCGCGGATGTAGTGGGAAAGCTCGGATGGTATTTGCATTCTTGGCCTTTGAATGTGCTGTGCCGTCTATGGGATGATGGCCGTGCCGCGCGGTCAATGATTATGTTTCGCTGCATGTCGCAGAGGCAAAAACAATCTTGGTCACACACCGGTCCCAGCGTTTTCGGCTGCTTTTTCGGGCCGACCTGATATGCTTGCGGCGACCGATACCATCCAAGGGGGCACGGCTGTGATTGATCAAGACAACGACATCCGCTGGCTGAGTTGGACAGGCATGGAAACCCATATAATCTTTAATCTTGGTGTTGATTTGCCCGGTTTCGCGTCTTTTCCGTTGCTGGAAACTGAACAGGGTCGTTTGCTCTTGCGAAAGCTTTACGAGGAGCAAATTGCCGTTGCGCAGGAAACGGGATGCGGTGTCTGCCTTGAAAGTGTGACCTGGATGGCAAATGCGGATCGGGCGGCGGCTTTGGGGTATGACGCAGAACGTTTGGAAAGGGTCAACCGGGATGCAATCGCATTTCTCATGGAAATTGAAGCAGAGATTCCGGTGTGTGTCTCGGGTCAAATCGGCCCTCGGGGTGATGGTTATGAGGCAGGAGAAATGACCACCGACGCGGCGCAGGCCTATCATGTCCGCCAGATCGCTGTCTTGGCGGAGACGGGCTGTGACATGATTTCGGCTTTCACCATTGGATCGGTGGACGAGGCAATTGGCATGGTGCGGGCCGCGAATGCCGTGGGTGTCCCAATCACCGTAGCTTTGACGGTTGAGACGGATGGGCGATTGCCGGATGGTACAAATCTGAACGACGCCATCACGCGCATTGATGCCGCAACCTCTGACGGCGCAAGCGGTTATTTGGTGAACTGCGCGCATCCTGACCATCTGACACTTGAGGAAGCCGGAGCGCGGCTGAGTGGGTTGGTCGTCAATGCCTCGCGGCTCAGTCATGCTGAATTGGACGAGGCTGCGGAGCTTGACGATGGTAATCCAGATGAGTTGGGCCAACAGATCGGTGACTTGGCAAGAAAATACCCCCAGATGCGCGTTTTTGGCGGGTGTTGCGGCACAGATATGCGCCATCTGCGCGCGATTGGGCGTGGGGTGCATTGATGACGGCTTGACGACCCGCGCCTCTCGCGCCATCCCACATGTAGAAAAAGGAGATCGCCCATGACCCGCACCGTATTTGTGAACGGAGACTATCTGCCCGAAGATGAAGCAAAGGTGTCGATCTTCGACCGAGCGTTTCTGATGGCGGATGGGGTTTATGAGGTGACCTCTGTTCTGGGGGGCAAGTTGATTGATTTCGCGGGCCACTCAAAGCGGTTGGAGCGGTCGCTGAACGAGCTGGACATCAAGAAACCGGCGGTGTTCGACGATCTTTTGGAAATTCACCGCGAATTGGTCCGCGTGAACGAAATCGATGATGGTTTGGTCTATTTGCAGATCACCCGTGGGGCGCCGGGCGACCGGGATTTCGTCTTTCCCGATCCGGAAACAACCGAGCCGACCGTCGTGTTGTTCACCCAGAACAAGCCCGGCTTGGCCGACAGCCCGGCGGCCAAGACCGGCATGAAAATCATTTCCATCGAAGACGTGCGCTGGGGACGGCGGGACATCAAGACGGTGCAGCTTCTTTATCCGTCGATGGGCAAGATGATGGCAAAGAAGGCAGGCGCGGATGATGCGTGGATGGTGCAGGACGGACATGTGACCGAAGGCACCAGCAACAACGCCTATATCATCAAGGGCAACACGATCATCACGCGGGCGCTGTCGAATGACATCCTGCACGGAATCACCCGTGCGGCTGTGCTGCGGTTTGCCAAAGAGGCGCAGATGCAGGTGGAAGAGCGCAATTTTACCATCGACGAGGCGAAAAACGCGGATGAGGCGTTCATCACTTCGGCTTCGGCTTTTGTCATGCCGGTGATCGAGATCGACGGTGTGAGCCTGGGTGACGGCACGCCGGGCGCGCGGACCGCGCGTCTGCGCGAGATTTACCTTGATGAGAGCCGCAAGGTCGCGATCTGATCCATGGGGACACCCGTGCGGGACAGCTATGATGTCGTGATCGTTGGCGGAGCGATCATGGGATCGGCTGTGGCGTGGTTCCTGACCGATCTGGGGTTTGATGGGCGTATTTTGGTTGTTGATCGGGATATGAGTTTTGCGCAGACGGCGACGGCCACGTCGACCAGTTGCATTCGGCAGCAATTCTCGACCGAATTGAATGTACGGATCAGCCAGTTCGGCGCGCAATTCGTAACCCATCTGCGGGACTACATGGGGGGTGATCCGCGTGTGCCGCAGCTGGGCATCCGCAATTTCGGCTATCTCTATCTGGCGGACACTGACGCCTTTGCCGACGACCTGCGCGCGCGAGCGGTGGTGCAACAAGCGGCGGGAGCTGGGACACGGCTGCTTTCGCAGGACCAGATCGCGCGGCTGTATCCGTTTTACGCTTTAGACGACATCGTTCTGGGGTCAATCAACACGCGAGACGAGGGATACTTTGACAGCATGGCCGTCTTTGAATGGCTACGGCGGCAGGCGCAGGAACGCGGTGTCGAATATGTCGAGGCCGAGGTTGTCGGGATGGATGTCCTTGGTGAGAGGGTGCAGTCGGTCACACTAGGTGACGGGACGCGGGTTGCCTGCGGGCAGGTGATCAACGCCGCCGGTCCGCGCGCGGAACATGTGGCGCAGATGGCGGGAATCGACCTACCTGTAGAGCCGCGCAAGCGGTACTCGTGGGTTTTCAAGGCCGAACAGCCACTGGACCGTGATCTGCCGCTGACCATTGATCCCTCGGGCCTGCATGTGCGCGAAAACGGTGGTGGCACCTATCAGGCGGGCGGGCATTTCGGCGATGATCCGGCGGTCGCGTTTGACGATTTCGCTATGGATCACGGGCTGTGGGAGGCTGAAGTTTGGCCGCTTTTGGCGGCGCGTGTTCCGCAGTTCGAGGCAATCAAGCTAACCCATAGCTGGGTGGGGCATTACGAGATGAACACTTTTGACCACAACGCAATGTTGGGGGTGCATCCCGAAGTTTCTAACTTTCTGTTTATCAATGGATTTTCCGGTCATGGGTTGCAGCAGGCACCGGCGATGGGACGGGGGCTGGCGGAATGGCTGTGCTTTGGCAGCTACCAGACACTTGACCTGAGCGAGTTCCATTTCAACCGTTTGCTGAGTGGTGCGCCGCAGGTCGAAAAAGCGGTGATCTAGACCGGTTCGACCTCGAGCCAGACGCCGCCTTCGGGGCGCAGGGTGATGATCATCACCGGATCGGGATCTACGCCCTTAACCGATTTGAAACGGAATCGCCCTAGCAAGGTGGCAAGGATGATCACCGCCTCTTGCACGGCAAAGCTGGCACCGATGCAGATGCGTGGACCATCCCCAAAGGGCAGATAGGCGTATCGGTCGGGCTTTGCGCCATGTGTCCAGCGGTCGGGGTCGAACCGGTCGGGATCGTCCCACAGCAGGTGCGACCGATGCAGCGCGTAGATCGGGATGATTACGGTGTCGCCGGGGTTGATTTGTGTGTTGCAAAGGGTGTCTTGGGCAGCCGCTGTGCGTGACACGATTGCGGCGGGCGGATAAAGGCGCAGCGCCTCGTCGATGATCTGCCGGATATAGGGCAGCTTGGGTACGTCATCTGCTGTGGCGGCGCGGCCTTGCAGGACGGTTTGCGCCTCAAGGCGGGCGTGCTCCTGCACGGTTGGGTCAAAGGCGCAGAGGTACAGTGACCAAGCCAGCGTAAGTGCCGTGGTCTCGTGTCCCGCCACGATGAAGGTCAGAAGGTTGTCGCGGATTTCTTCGGTGGTCATGCGACGGCCGGACTTGGGATCTTCGCCGTCAAGCAACAGGTCAAGCAGGTCTGGCACACCCTGCGCTCTATCGGTCTGACGCGCATTGATCACGCGGTCGGCGGCGGCTTTTATGTCGCCCATGCCATCGGCGGCAAGGTTGCGACCAGGGCGCGGAATCCAGTCGGGCAGTCCCAGAACATCAAACAGCGACACCTTGCCCGCGTCAGAAATATAGATGTCGATTGCGCGGTGAACCGCAGCACGATCAAACCCGCGATCGCCCGAGAAAGTGACGTCGGAAATCACGTCGAAGGTGGCCGTGACCATTTCGTCCAGCATATTCACGGCGCGGTTGCCGATTTGTGCGATACGCCCGGCCGATCGTTCAGCCGCGCTGGTCATCACTGGGGCCAAGGCGGTGACGTTGCGGTGCGAAAAGGCCGGTGCCGCGGTGCGCCTTTGCCAGCGCCAGTGCTTGCCCTCGGCGATAAACAAAGACTCGCCTATCGCAGGGCGCAACAGGTTCTTAGTGACGATAGATTTGGGGTAGTTTTCGACGTTCTCCAAAAGCACACGCCGGATGCCCACAGGATCGGTCAGCATGTGCCACGGTGTTCCTGTCTTGCCCGACACAATGGGCATCCGGGTAGACACCTCTGGAATGATGGTCAGCAGGTTTTTGCGCGACGCCTGCCAACTTTGCAGCACGTTCAATGGGGTGCGCACAAGGTCGGCGCGCACAGGATACGAAGTGGAGGAAGAGGGCATTTGGGATCGCGGGAATGTTTGCATCTCACCAATATGTTAGTCCGCAGATCGTCGACTGCCAGTAGGGCTGCGTTGCGCCGCCTGCAACGCTGGGTTAGACAGAGCTGAATGTTACTCCGGGGGGTCGCGATGCGCCGCTTTTTTGTTGCCGTGCCACTGCTTCTGGCGCTTGCCGCCTGTGGCAGTTCGACCCGTGACCTCGAAGGTCCGACAGAGCCTTTGGGAGATTTTCGCGTCGGGCATATCGGGGTGGTCGCGCCTAACTTGCAAAAGCTATTGGTGTCCCGCGATGCAACCGAAGACGAGTGGATCGCGGCGGTGACTAAGGCGTTGGGCGATCGGTTCAGCCGTTTCGAGGGCGACAAATATTACCACCTTGGCGTCAGCGTCGAAGCCTATTCACTGCCGCCGCCCATCATCCCTGGCAAGTCCGCAGTGGCCCTGAACGTGACACTTTGGGACGATGCGGCGCAGGCCAAGATGAACGCCGAGCCGAAACAGATTCAAGTGATCAAAGTGTTTGAGTCGCGGATCTCGAAAAACCGCGATCAGCAACTGACCGGCTTGGCTGAAGAGGCGGCGCGACTTGTCGAGGTCTGGATGCGGGAAATGCAAGAAAGTGATGGATGGTTCGTCGGCAGCGAGGACGGCGCTACGCCCACCGCCGCGACGGTGCCTGGATTGGCGCGTCCGGCTGCCGCGACAGGGCAAGCAGCGGTCAGCGAACCGCTTTCAGCAACGCGTTGATCAGGGTTCTGTCGATCCTGCTTGATCGCTGCCGGAACTCTTGGTGTGTTTGGGCTTGATTTTCCGCGTTTCTCCGCATAGATCGCCCGCGATGAAAACCGGGTCGGGTGGACCCCCCAATTCACGAGGCGTCTGAAGAGATGGCAAAGGAAAAGTTTGAGCGCGGTAAGCCGCACTGCAACATCGGCACGATTGGTCACGTTGACCACGGCAAGACGACGCTGA
>JANSYF010000084.1 GCA_024742575.1 Paracoccaceae bacterium
GATGCCGCCGGCTCTCAAAGGATTGGGAAAAATCCATCGCCAGCGCAGAGGCGTGGATCACCATCGCCCACATTCGACGTGTCACACGCCATCTCGCAAGGGATTAATAATGCTCAGATAGTTTCGAATCGGACTCTGAGATCGACAGCGTCTCTGCGACCTGCGCTCGGCTATAGCCAACGGCAAGTAGCGTCATGGTCTCAACCTCGCGCGGTGAAAGGGGTTGTGTCGCTTCGGGTTTGCGCCCCGGTTCAAGTTTAAGAGCAGTTTGATTGAAGTAATGGGCCAACAGGATCAAATCGCGGCGATTACGTTCGGTAAAACTGCACCATTGCTCGTCGTTGCAACTGTGACTGACGGTGAATAGCGCGAATTGGCCATTTGGCCCACGGATTGGGATGGAATACCCTTGATGACCAATTCCATGCTCTAAGGCGTCCTGCATAAAAGTACGCGCTGCCTTGCCCGACCAATCAAGCCTCTTCCAATCTACCGGATGGAAGCGTTGATAACAGCCAATCACCACTGGATCGACGCGCAGATAACCCTTTTCAAGATATCTCGCTACCCATTTTGGGTCATATGTCCCACAGCCGTATTGCGTGCCATTGCTGGACACCCAATGATACACCATGTCATCGACTGCATAGTAGTCTCTCAGCCATTCGATGATGGTCTGCAATTCCTCAAGACGGTCTGCGCACTCCAATCGTGCGATCACTTCGTCCAGTTGCGGCACTCGTTCCAAGAAGCCCACGGTCTATCCTTTTACCGTGCGCGCCGATCTCTGCTTCTGCAACCAATTGCGTATCGTCAAGTTTGGCTGCCAGCGCGTCCAGATCATTCGCAGCAGCGAATGTCCTGAGGTCGGTCAACACATTTATGATCCAGTCATGTCCCATGACACAGTCACCCTGAGATAGTTAACAACAGGTTAATACAACTATAGCATGCACACAAATCTCGACAAACTCCCTGATTCCAACTCCCCAATTATAGCGAGGATGTAGAACCTGCCCGAACTGCCGTGTCTGCGTAACTAAAACCTAATACCCGCGTGCCATATGGCCCGCGGGTTTGGAAATATCATCAAGAAGTAAGCAGATCGTTACGATCTGGCCGCCAAGGCATCCTCGAATGTGCGCAAGCCCGTCTTTGGCGACTGAACCAAAACTGCCATGTTGCCGGGCTTGTGTTCATTCCGGAGCATCTTTGTGTGTGCCTGCGGGATCTCGTCCCATGGGAACACTTCAGACATGCAAGGGTCCAGACGACGTTCGACCATCAACTGGTTTGCAGATGCCGCCTGCTTCAGATGCGCAAAATGCGAACCCTGCAAACGCTTCTGGTGCATCCACATATACCGCACGTCGAAGGTGCAGTTGAACCCAGTGGTTCCCGCACAGATGACGACCATGCCACCCTTCTTGCAGACCAAGGTAGAGACTGGGAAGGTTGATTCCCCCGGATGTTCAAACACCATGTCGACGTTATTGCCCTTGCCAGTGATGTCCCAAATGGCCTTGCCGAACTTGCGTGCCTCGTTGAACCACTCTTTATATTCAGGCGTGTTCACAGTGGGCAACTGACCCCAGCAGTTGAAATCCTTGCGGTTGATGACGCCCTTAGCGCCCATCGACATTACAAAATCTCGCTTGTCCTCGTCCGAGATCACGCCGATCGCATTTGCGCCTGCCGTGTTGGCCAACTGGATCGCATAAGATCCCAGACCACCCGATGCCCCCCAAACCAGAACGTTCTGACCCGGGCGCAATTCATGCGGCTGGTGCCCGAACAGCATCCGGTAAGCGGTGGCAAGCGTAAGTGTGTAGCACGCACTTTCTTCCCATGTCAGGTGCTTGGGACGCGGCATCAACTGTTGGGCTTGCACCCGCGTGAACTGCGAAAACGATCCGTCATGGGTTTCATAGCCCCAAATACGCTGCGTCGGAGAATACATCGGATCGCCACCGTTACATTCTTCATCATCGCCATCGTCCTGGTTGCAGTGGATCACAACCTCATCGCCGACTTTCCAGCGCTTCACCTTGTCACCGACTTTCCAGACAATCCCGGACGCGTCAGACCCAGCAATGTGATAGGGTTGCTTGTGGCCATCGAACGGGCTGATCGGCTGGCCAAGACCCGCCCACACACCGTTGTAGTTGACACCGGCCGCCATCACGAGAACCAGCACCTCGTGGCTGTCGATCTGCCATGTGTCGACAACCTCGACTTCGAACGCTTGTTCTGGCTCGCCATGACGCTCGCGACGGATCGCCCATGCGTACATCTGCTTTGGCACGTGCCCAAGCGGAGGCATTTCGCCGATCTCGTACAAGTCTTTCTCAGGCGCATCATACGCCGCGATGCCGGTCTGCTGGTCCAGTGCCATCGGAGCCTCCTAAAGTCATTTTTTTCCGTGCCGCAATGCAGAATCGCAGCGTCTGACCTTGAAATAGGACCCTCATTGAAATTATGCAACAAGAATTCAGTCGTTTTTGTAATTTTATGACCGAGCGACCGCAGCAAAATTTATGCAGCCGCAGAATGTTCATCACATAAGATGACGCACGGAATTAGCATAGAAACCGACAATCTCTTCCATTCCCAAAGCGATCCCAATCTCATCTCCGTCGTCGACCACCAGCCGCCGTTCTCTAAGGTTGCGCAGCCCGAACTCGACCGCATAATCACGATTGTTGCGCGGGACATGCACCTGTGCAGCGTCCAGTCGTTTCAATATATCGGTAAATGCAATCTCAAGCGCATCGCGACGCATCTTTCCGTTTGTCAGTAGCAAGTACGAGATCAGTGGCACTGGCAGAACCGGAACCGCTGCGGCGATCCTTCCCATGATTATGGCAGATAGCGCATCAGGTGTGCTTTCTGCCACATCAACATGACTTAAGGTCAACGGCTCGCCAAAACTTACTGCCGCATAGCCGAACCGATGAAACTTTCCGGTGATCCGCAACCAAGCTTGCCGCAGGATTGCTTTGAACACCACGCTGATCCGCGCGCGAAACTTGCGCTCCCCTTTGGCTTGGGCGCGCAGAAGGATCGTATCCTCCAGGACACGATCATAATTCAGTGCAATGGGTACAAAGACCACGTCCCTTTTTGCCGCCGCTGCGCCTTCTAGGATATATTTCAGAATGCCCACCTTAGGTTCGGCCAGACTGCCATCAAGGCTCAGCCCGCCTTCGGGGAAAACCGCTTGAGTGACACCAGCCCCCGTGGCCTGCTGCACATATTTCGCCAAAACCTTGCGATACAAATCATTGCGCGATTTACGCCGGATGAAATATGCGCCCATCGCACGGATCAAACGCGACAATGGCCAGACGCGCGCCCATTCACCTACCGCGTAAGATAAGGCTGATCGATCCGCAGCCAGATATGTGACCAGAACATAATCCATATTGGATCGGTGGTTCATGACGAACACCACCGTAGCTTCGGGATCGACATCAGCCAGCCCCGCATCCTGATGCACCATTCTCACGCGATAAAGCGATGTGCTCAGAAGCCGTGCTGCGCGAATGGCGAACCCGAAATAAGCCCATGCCGAAAAGGACGGCACGATTTCCCGTGCATATCGGCGCGCCCGCTCAAAGGCCACGTCCTCGCGCACGCCTTCGGCTTTGGCATGATCGACTATCGCCTGTGTGATCTCGGGGTCGTAAACCAGTCGCTGGATCATGTCCTGGCGCCGCAACAGCTTGAAAGGCTGGATCGGCCGTTCAAGCCGTTCGTTCAGTTTTTTGACGGCCCGCTCCATGCGGCGCCGAAAGAACCAGCGCACTGACGGAAAAAGGAAATGCGACGCAAAGGTCACTGCCGCGAACAGCAGGATCAAAACGAAGGCCCAAAGCGGTAATGTCACCTGCGAGGTCATGCGCCCACTCTTGCAATGAACCCGGTTCGGGTAAATGACAAAGCACGTGCTCGGTCGCTCCGATGCGACAACGACTGGCTTTCTATACCAAGAGACGTCACATATGCTGTCACGCAGCAACAAAAACCACGCCGCAGCGCGGCGAATTGACAGCGACATAAAGTTTCGCGTATGCATCGCACAACGCAACAAGATTACACACCCGAATCCCGCCTGACGGAGCCGACATGACCGACGCACAGACAGCCACACGTGACAAACCCTGGCTTATCCGCACCTATGCAGGACACTCGACCGCGCAGGCTTCGAACGCGCTCTATCGCTCGAACCTGTCCAAAGGGCAGACGGGTCTCTCCGTCGCCTTCGACCTGCCCACACAAACGGGCTATGACAGCGATCACGTGCTGTCGCGCGGCGAGGTTGGCAAAGTGGGTGTTCCCGTCAGCCACCTAGGCGACATGCGCACGCTGTTCGACCAGATCCCGCTGGAACAGATGAACACCTCGATGACGATCAACGCGACCGCCCCTTGGTTGCTTGCCCTCTATGTCGCCGTGGCCGAGGAACAGGGCGCCGATGTCAGCAGGCTGCAAGGCACCGTGCAGAACGACCTGATCAAGGAGTACCTGTCGCGCGGCACCTATATCTGCCCGCCGAAACCGTCACTCAAGATGATCGGGGACGTGGCTGAATACTGCTACACCCATATCCCCAAATGGAATCCGATGAATGTGTGTTCCTACCACCTGCAAGAGGCGGGCGCGACGCCGGAACAGGAACTATCGTTTGCTTTGGCCACTGCTATCGCCGTTCTGGACGAGCTCAAGCCCCGCGTTCCGGCCGAGGATTTCCCCGCGCTTTGCGGCCGCATCAGCTTCTTCGTCAACGCAGGCATCCGGTTCGTCACCGAGATGTGCAAGATGCGCGCCTTCGTCGATCTGTGGGACGAGATCCTCGAACAGCGCTACGGCGTCACCGACGCCAAATTCCGCCGCTTCCGCTATGGCGTTCAGGTCAACTCGCTTGGCCTGACCGAACAGCAGCCGGAAAACAACGTCTACCGCATACTGATCGAGATGCTGGCTGTGACACTCTCCAAGAAAGCCCGCGCCCGCGCGGTGCAACTTCCTGCATGGAACGAAGCGCTTGGCCTACCCCGCCCCTGGGATCAGCAATGGTCGATGCGGATGCAACAGATCCTTGCCTATGAAACTGATCTTTTGGAATTCGACGACCTGTTCGATGGCAACCCAGCCGTTGATGCCAAGGTCGAAAAACTCAAGGAAGGCGCCCGCGCCGAACTCGCCAACCTCGACTCTATGGGCGGCGCAATCGGCTCTATCGAATACATGAAAGGCCGTTTGGTCGACTCCAACGCCGACCGCCTGAACAAGATCGAACGCAATGAAACCATCGTCGTCGGTGTGAACAAATGGGTTGAAGGCGAACCCTCTCCGCTCCAGACCGAAGACGGCGGCATCATGGTTGTCGACCCTGCCGTTGAGCAGGAACAAATCAACCGGCTGAACGCATGGCGTGCCGAACGTGACAGTGATGCTGTGCAAAAAGCCCTCGCCGATCTTCGCGCCGCCGCCAAGGAAGGCGCAAACGTCATGCCCGCTTCTATCGCTTGCGCGAAAGCCGGTGTCACCACTGGCGAATGGGCTGGCGAAATGCGCGCCGTATACGGTGAATATCGCGGGCCAACGGGCGTGTCGAAATCTGTGTCCAACAAGACAGAAGGCCTCGACGACATCCGTGATGCGGTCAACACCGTCAGCGACCGCCTTGGCCGCCGCTTGAAGTTTCTCGTCGGCAAGCCGGGCCTCGACGGTCACTCAAACGGTGCCGAACAAATCGCGTTCCGCGCTCGTGATTGCGGTATGGAAATCGACTACGAAGGAATCCGCCTCACTCCGGACCAAATCGTCACGGCAGCGCAGGAAAACGAGGTCCATGTCGTCGGTCTCTCGATTCTTTCGGGAAGCCACATTCCCCTTGTCGAAGACATGATGGCCAAGATGCGCGATGCCGGCCTCGGACACATTCCCGTCATCGTCGGCGGCATCATTCCTGATGAAGATGCCAAACGACTTCGCGCGATGGGTGTTTCAAAGGTCTACACGCCCAAGGATTTCGAATTGAACGCGATCATGATGGATATCGTGACTTTAGCTGACCCCAAAGCGGTCGCTGCTGAATAATCTCATCATCGACTTTTCCAAGTCGAATTGAGCGGGTACGGTTCGTTCCGTACCCGTTTTGCTTTCGAAAGAGATAATATGAAAAACCTTTTTGTAGCCGCCCTGTTTGCAACCCTCCCCATGGCAGCGTTCGCCGAAACCCAATTGGATCGACTTGAAAACATCGCCGAACAGATGAATGACGCGATGTTTGATGCGATGATCCGCATGGTCGAAAAAGAAGGCGGCAACCCCGAACCGCTGCGCGAGGCGATTCCAGATGGAGCATGGAACGCAGAATATCGGGAAGCCGGGTCGTGCATGCTCGACAAATACGTCGAAGCGTCAAGCACATCAGCTGTCGACAAAATGCTTGATGATATGGAAGCGTTCATTCCCAGTCTGGCCACGATGGACCTTGAGTCATTTGAATCTGATCAGGATTTTTTACCCGAAGGCGTTTCCGAGGAATACTCAATGAAGGTCAATTCTGATTGCGGGATGACCGATTTGATGATGGATCGGATGGAAAGCTCTGGTTTCATGGCTGCCATGATGCAAGCAATGGCAAGTCAATAACCCTGAAAAGGGCCTTTTAAATTTGCTACCAAATGACGCTAATACGCGTCAAATCAACTCTTCCTTGCGGCGCTTTTACAGATGAACAACCCTGTATAGAGCGAATCCGTGCTTAATTTATCTTTTGATGTCAGACGAATTGACTTACCTCAAAAGAGGAGTATGCCGATTCCATCCTGTAACAATATCATTCGGAGGGACGCATGAGTATTGATCTCAACAACATGTCCAAGGACGAGCTGAAATCGCTGATCAAGGACGCTGAAAAAGCACTCAAAACTCTCGAAACACGCCGCCTGACAGAGGCAAAAAAAGCGGCCGAGTCCGCTGCCAAGGAATACGGTTTTTCTTTGGATGACCTTCTGGGAAAACCCCAAAAGAAGGGTTCCAAGAGCGAACCAAAATACAAGAATCCGGCTGATCCGTCCCAAACATGGACAGGAAAAGGCCGCAAGCCGAATTGGGTCAACGACGCGTTGGCTGCTGGCAAAAACATGGACGATCTGAAGATCTGACATGACCGTTCACATCGGAGCCCAAAAAGGCGATATTGCCGAAACCGTGCTGATGCCCGGTGATCCCTATCGCGCCAAATGGGCTGCAGAGACCTTTCTGACTGACGTCCGTCTCGTAAACGAAGTCCGCGGCATGCTGGGCTTTACCGGGACATGGAATGGGCATCCCGTAACAATTCAAGGGTCTGGAATGGGCATGCCCTCGCTGTCCATCTATGCCAATGAATTGATCCGCGACTACGGTGCAAAAACACTCATACGCATTGGGTCTTGCGGCGGGATGCAACCTCATGTGGGCATCCGAGACGTCATCATTGCAATGACAGCCAGCACGCTTTCCACACCCTCGCGGGGGATTTTCAAGGAATTGAATTTCGCACCCTGCGCGGATTGGAGCCTCTTGCGGGCTGCCGTCGCAGCGGCCGAAGAAAAAGGAACGAAAACCCATGTTGGCGGCATCTATTCATCGGATGTGTTCTATGACGAACGCCCCGATCTGAATGAACAGATGACCCGTCACGGCATCCTAGGCGTCGAAATGGAAGCAGCAGAACTCTACAATCTCGCGGCCCGCCACTCGGTCCGCGCTTTGGCGGTTCTCACCGTTTCCGACCACTTGCAAACCGGAGAAGCGTTGCCTTCCGAAGATCGCGAACGCAGCTTCGGCGATATGGTTGAAATCGCCCTCACAGCAGCTTTCACCTAAAACTCGAAGGGCTGGGGCACCCATAAGTGTCTCGGTCCTTTCCTAATCCCGCCACATTCTTCTGTCACAAAGAAAGAATGCCGAACTGGGTCATTGATATTTACGTCCTTCTGACGACACGCGTGCCAATTCCGCGCATGCTGTTTCTATTTAGCGTTATTACGCTTTCGTTCTTCACCCTGACCGCTCATCACCACGCCGCCCTAAAAGAGGTTGGCCTTGTCCTGCCGGTCATGTGCGCGCTGTTTGGCCATGTCGCAGTGATAACGGTCAAGATGCACGATACGCTTTCCACCTATGAGCGGATCGGAATTACCAACGCAGGTAGTAAATTGATCCTGATCTGGCTCGCCGCCTATGCTGGAGTGATGGCGCTTCCGTCACTGGCCGCAGCACAAGCTGCGTTCACTTTGGCGCTTGCCGTCTATTTGTGTCTGTTCGTCGTGGTGTTTTACCTCTTAGACGACGGAGACAAAGTCGGCTGGTTTGCACGCGATTGGACCGATGGAAAACGCAACGCTGCGAATTGGCAGGTCGCCCGGATTGTTGCGCTTATACTTCTGAACGAACAGGCCGCGCGGTATGGAACAGCGTTTGATTGGATCGTTGCCATCACGCTTGGCCCCATCGCCCTGCACTATCTTATGTATTGGACGATCTTCGCAACGCACCCGCAAGACAAGACCACCCGCCCGGACTAACCGCGCCCGTGGCTTCGGTCATACCCGTTGACCGATGGCGAAACCCAACCGCCCAACGCGCCTTCGATCGGTCGCAAGACCTCCACCCGCAAAGGATAGCATGCAGCTGCATCGCTCGTGTGTTCCGCTGAACAATCCCCACCCGGGCACGCAGACAGCGCCCCCAATAGATCTATCTCAGCAAAGAACGTCAGATGATCTCCCGGCCTCACCGGACTTGCTTTCATAAAGTACTGCCCCGTATCCCGCGTGAATCCAGTGCACATGAACACGTTTAGCACATCATGCACATGCGGTTCCGCCGCCTCCAAAGACAGGCCCGTGGCATCCGCCAAAGCTCGCGTCAGGTTAGAATGGCAGCAATGGTGATATTGAACTCCTGAAAGCAGGTTGCCGGTATATGGATCGCACCGCGTGCCGATCACGTCGTGAACCGACCCGCCGTAGGTATCGATCCCATACCAACCCAGGGTGTCCTCTACGATCGTCGCCATCGGGCGCAGTGTCGGGAAAGACGACCAAAGGCGTTCCCCTGTGGTCACGTGCGTACCATGCAGCGCACGGGTTTTGCCGGAATAAAACCGCTCTGAAAGATCCTGTGCATTCCACAGGTTCAAATCGCCGACCTGCGGACCGTCAACACTCAGGATCCGAAAGAACGATCCAGCGGGCACACGAAAGGCGCAGGCCTCACGCGGCGCTGCAATCGCCATATCCACTATTTCGGCCCGGGCCAAAGCCTGCGCATAAAGCTCAAGGTCTGGCACTGGCAACGTGTCGTTCGGATAGCAAATCACCGGCTCAATCGCGCGGCGCTTATCTGCATCATCTGGGGCATGTATCATGGGCAGGGTCCTTTAACTTTCGGATCAAAGGACCGCAGAGCGGTCACAGGCGCAAGCCCGTGGCATCTTCTCTTTTTCAAAAATATGCAAAAATCCGGCGCGCACCACAGGGCGCGCGCACGAATGTTTTGATCAGATCGCGATCACATCCAGCGGCGGGAAGCCGTTGAAACCAACCGAAGCATAGGTCGACGTGTAGGCACCGCAGTTGCGGATCACGATGCGGTCGCCCGACTGAAGGCCCAGCGGAAGTTGCACTGGCTGCTTTTCGTAAAGCACATCCGCGCTGTCGCAAGACGGACCAGCGAGAATGCAGGCACCTGTGGGCTCATGATCGCGGTCAGTGATGAACTGGTAGCGGATTGCTTCATCCATGGTCTCTGCCAAGCCAGAGAACTTGCCGATATCCAGATACACCCAGCGGTGCAGTTCGCTGTCCGACTTGCGCGACACCAGCAGCACTTCAGCAGCAATTGCGCCCGCTTCAGCCACAAGGCCACGACCCGGTTCTGCCATGATCGCCGGGATATCCCCAAATCGATCATGGATCTGGTGCATAACGTCCGATGCGTAGTTTTGCGGCGCGTCCAGTTCCTGACCGTAGAAGGCTGGGAAACCGCCACCAATGTTGAGCAGCGAAAGGTCAAAACCATCGGCCTTCAGCCCGTGCCAAACAGCCGCCACCTGATCAAGCGTTTCGCCCCACATCTCGGCGCGGCGGGTTTGCGAACCAACGTGGAAGGACAGGCCAACCGGCTTGAGGCCAAGCTCAACCGCCAGACGAAACAGCGAAGGTGTCTTGTCCAAAGCACAGCCAAACTTGCGCGACAGCGGCCAGTCGGCGTGCAACGAACCCACGATCAAGCGGATATAAACCTCTGCACCCGGCGCATGCTGCGCCAGCTTGTGCAGTTCTTCCTCAGAGTCGGCCGCGAAATGGGTAATACCCATTTCATGCGCCCAAGCGATGTCAGACGCGCGTTTGATGGTATTGCCAAAAGAAATGCGCGTCACATCCGCACCAGCTGCAAGACACATCTCGATCTCAACACGAGAGGCGGCGTCAAAATTGCTACCAAGCGCGACCAGAGTGCGCAGGATTTCAGGTGCCGGATTGGCTTTGACGGCATAGTGAATGCGCGCGCGGCCCAGACCCTGTGCAAGCGCTGCATATTGGCGTGCGACAGCTTGGGTGTCGATCACGAGCGTCGGGCGCTCAAAACGGTGGCTCATGATGAATGCCTCTGCACGAGAGACAGATGTTTCCTCGCGGGCGGAAAGCCCGGTTACGTATGCGTTCATTGGTCATCTCCAATAGACCCGGCCATTCCGATTGCTCGGCACAGACCGCTCACTTCTTTCAGAGACGTTACCGTCGCTACGTAACCGCGTGGGTGCAGGTCCTGCTTGCCCACCTCGCCAGAGGTGCGTGCGTTGGCGTCACTAAACGCGCATATGGAGTCGAAAGTGAGTCGGCGCAACAGAAATTATTCCCTGACTCAAAAAAATTTTCCCGATCAAGTTTCACGTCGCAGACACACAACAGGACTGACGTCCGACGCCGTCTCCGCCCCGCAAAACGCACAACGCCAATGCCCCGGCGACGTGCGCCGCCACCGACATTCCCGCGTCAATGTCGTCGTCTTGCGCCGCCAGTAAAGGTAAGCCAACACACCAAACAGCAGAAGGATCAGAAGGATGGGCATATTTCCAATCTACTGGCCCAATCCGCCGAGGCGCAACATGGCAAGTACCCAAATGAAAGCGGGGCGGGCCTTATGGCCTGCCCCGTCACGCACTTTTACCAGATGGTAAAAGAAAGTTCAGCCGACAATCAAACGTGCCGTTCGACCATCATCTTCTTGATCTCGGCAATCGCCTTGGCCGGGTTCAGACCCTTTGGGCAGGTCTTCGCGCAGTTCATGATCGTGTGGCAGCGATAAAGCTTGAATGGATCTTCCAGATCATCCAACCGCTCGCCGGTAGCCTCATCGCGGCTGTCGATGATCCAGCGATAGGCGTGCAGCAACGCGGCTGGTCCAAGATACCGATCTCCGTTCCACCAGTATGACGGGCACGCTGTTGAACAGGATGCACACATCACGCACTCATAAAGGCCATCCAGCTTCTTGCGGTCCTCAATGGACTGCTTCCATTCCTTTGCCGGACGGTTTGTCTTGGTCTCCAGCCACGGCATGATCGACGCGTGCTGTGCATAGAAATGCGTCAGGTCCGGGATCAGATCCTTGACCACTGGCATGTGCGGCAGCGGGTAGATTTTCACGTCGCCCGTGATCTCGTCTAGACCATAGATACAGGCCAGAGTGTTGATCCCGTCGATGTTCATCGCACAGGACCCACAAATTCCTTCCCGGCAGGACCGGCGGAACGTCAGCGTTGGATCGATCTCGTTTTTGATCTTGATCAGCGCGTCCAAAACCATCGGCCCGCACTTGTCCATGTCGACAAAATACGTGTCGACGCGCGGGTTCTCTCCATCATCCGGGTTCCAGCGATAGATGCTGAACTTGCGCACGTTGGTGGCACCCTCCGGCTTTGGCCATGTCTTGCCCGTGCGGATCGTCGAATTCTTGGGGAGCGTCAGTTGAACCATGTCTCTCTCCTTAGCGAAGCAAAGCTGGCAGGCCCTCGGCCGCCAGACAAGTCAGTGTCTCGGGTTGCGAGACGATATCGGTCACGATCTGCACCGTGCTTTCCGTGGGGCCCGTCACGCTGTCCAGCGCCAGCGCCCTGATCTGTACCGCAGTCGCATTGTCGATCACGCAATTCAGCGCGGGTTCCAGCGGCACACCGGGGAACCGCTCGACCAAAACAGGCGTGATCGCCGACCGCGCTGCATCGCGCGCAAGCTGGTCCTGCTGCTGTACGGAACAGCCCGCCAGAACCAGACACGCGGCGAATGCGAAACGCATCAGAACGTCCGTTCTTTCGGCTTGATCTTCTCAAGCGAAATCCCGCCCTGCTGTTCCGTCGTCA
>JANSYF010000077.1 GCA_024742575.1 Paracoccaceae bacterium
CAGCCAACATTCCAGATCGTCACGCCAAGTTCCCATAAACCGCCAGCCTCCCTCAATGCTGGCTCCCTATGAATCACCCAAAACGTCCCGAGTGAACCCGGTGAATATCAGATCAGCGAAAATCTGCCAAAGTAGTGCTAGATAGCGTTGGACCATCTCCGCAAAATGCGGGATCGCTTCTGGATCTCGCACATATTCCGCAGGATCGACAAGGCACCAACCCTGCCCCTCTGACCCGAACACGATCTGGGCCTGCGCCTCGGTCGGCAGATGTGCGGCAAAGAACACGCCGCGTCTGAACTGGTCCTCCCAGACAAGATCGCCGGCGGTCAGCGAAAGACCAATCTCCTCAAAGGTCTCACGTAAAACGCACTCTATCGCGGTTTCGCATCCTTCTCGTCCACCCCCGGGTAGATCAAGCCGACAAGGCCAAGGGATGTCCGGCTTATCGTCCCTGCGCAGCACGACGATCCGGTCCCCAATGAACAGGATGAGCTTTGCCCCGCCGAACTCCTGCATGTTCTAACCTTTTGTCTGATCCATCCCGGGTGTACCCTGTTGAGGCTTGTTCGGATACCCAACCCATGCCCGCCCTTTGCCGCGATTGCCTGACCGAATTCGATGCCGGTGCGCGCTGCCCCACGTGCCGCAGTCCGCGCGTGATTGCGCATCCCGAACTCTACGACCTGAGCATCGCGCATATGGATTGCGATGCCTTCTACGCCTCGGTCGAAAAGCGCGACAATCCAGACTTGGCAGACAAGCCGGTGATTATTGGTGGCGGGCGTCGTGGAGTGGTGTCCACCGCCTGCTATGTCGCGCGGATCAAAGGCGTGCGTTCGGCCATGCCGATGTTCAAGGCGTTGCAACTTTGCCCGGACGCGGTGATCGTCAAACCGCGCATGGAGGCCTATGTCGAAGCCTCGCGCGCCATCCGGCAGTTGATGGAGGAACTGACGCCATCCATCGAACCACTGTCGCTGGACGAAGCATTCATCGACCTGACCGGGACGGCACGCTTACACGGGCACCCACCCGCCGTGATGCTGGCTAGACTTATCAAACGTATGCGCAATGAATTGCAGCTATCGGGTTCGATTGGCCTAAGTCACAACAAATTCCTTGCCAAGATCGCATCTGATCTCGACAAGCCGCGCGGATTTTCCGTGATCGGCAAGTCGGAAACTCAGGCGTTCCTCACGCCAAAATCCGTTCGCATGATCTGGGGGGTTGGAACAGCCACGCAAGATGCGCTTGAAAAGGCTGGCATTCGCACCTTCGAAGACCTGTTGCGCTGGGAACTTGACGATCTCACGCACCGCTTCGGCAGCATGGGACACCGCCTCTACTACCTTGCGCGGGGGCAGGATCAGCGCCGCGTGTCGGCGCACAGCCCGATGAAATCCATATCGAACGAGACCACGTTCAACGAAGACACCAATGATGCCGATCTATTGGACGGGCATCTGTGGCGCATGTGCGAGAAGGTGTCAGACCGTGCCAAAGCCAAAGGTCTGGCTGGGCGCGTGGTAACCTTGAAGCTAAAGAAGTCGAACTTTACGCTGGTGTCAAAACGCATATCTCTAAGCGACCCGACCCAGATTGCAGACCGTATCTATCGCACCGCCCGTGCACTCTTTGATCAGATCGGCGACCAAGGCCCCTATCGCCTTCTGGGTGCAGGTATAAGCGACCTGAGCCCGGCGGAAGGCGCAGATGTTTCCGGCGATTTGCTTGACCCGCAGGGTACCAAACGCGCTCAGGCTGAGCGCGCTACCGATGAGATTCGGGAAAAGTTCGGTCCAGACGCAATTCTCAAAGGTCGCTCATTGCGCTGAAGCTCACATCAATTGGTTTTCTTCATCAACTGCCGAGATCCCGAGCGCGTCCAACCCCGCTTCAAGGTGATCCGCAAGATGTGGGGTTCCGATCAGATAATCCGCCGTGGGCGTTGTTGCCTCATTCATCGCGGTTTCGAACGCCTCGTTCCATTCCTCCACCTCAAACGCGCCGCGTCCGATCCACATGACCGTGACCAACGCAGCCTGCTCTTCTTCGCCCATTCGGTCGATGAAGCCGCGCAATTCACCCTCCGCGCGTCCCAGTTCGCGTGCCATCACGATTACTGCCGCAACCTTGTTTGCACTGATATGTTCCATCTCGAATCTCCCATGCCATTCACCGAAACATGGGCGACAAAAGAATCTTTGACTTTGATCTTACGCAAACAGCCGATAATAGAGCCAATCCGGCAAGAACTGACTACCCCGAAACACCCATGAAAACAGCGTCGGAAAGCTGCGTTTGAACGCATCAGTGTTCATGTGCTCGAAGTATTCGCGCGCGGCGTCTTCGGGCTCCATGATAAAAGGCATTGAGAAATCGTTCTTGTCAGTCAGACGGGTTTTGACAAACCCCGGATTGACCAATTGCACCCGCACATTCGTCTTGCGCAGATCAGCATAAAGCGACTCCGCCAGCGTCATCACCCCCGCCTTTGACGAGGTATAGGCAGCTGCCCCCGGCAATCCGCGAAAACCGGACAACGACCCGGTCAGCACGATGTGTCCCGCGTCACGTTCAACGAATTTAGGAACAACCGCACCCATCAATCGCATGGCACCCGTGAAGTTGATATCCGCCATCGCGATGGCTTGGTCCGCGTCCCAATTCTTGGCCCCGAACGGCCAATAAACACCCGCGATCTGAACGACTCCGTCGATATCACCCACCGCTTCGGCAGCCGCCTTGACCGACTCTGCATCGGACACGTCAACAGGAACAACATCCGATTTGCCCGGAAGGCTTGCAGCCAGATCGTTTAGTTTGTCTTCACTCCGGGCAGACAGAAACAAGTGAACACCTGCCGCGCTCATTTTGTGAGCCAACGCCGCGCCAAGCCCCTCGCTTGCCCCGACCAACCAGTATCTCTTGCCCGCCCATTCACTCACGCCGCTTCCTTCCTACGCATCGTGGCCACAAGTTCAGCCACCTTGATTCCATACTTTCGAAACTGGCTACGGTTCACGATGGTTCCATTCGGCGCAAGATACATCCAGTCAGTCGTGTCCAGAACATGCCCGCCCTGCTCTTCGGGCAGCTTGTACTTGTATTTGAGTTGCACCGTCGGTCCGCTTTGCACACCTTGCCCTTCGCCCACCACGTCCGATGCTGTTGCGCGAATGTGCCCATCGTTGCCCAGCGTCAGGTTCCACTCTCGCAGCACTTCGTCACCGCTGTCGTAAACAAAACGCTCTTTCATCACGCCAGTGTTGCCAATCCAAGCCGCGTCGAATTCGCCAACAAAACGGGAGGTAACGCGTCCGGTTGGACCGTAGATCACGCCTTCGCAAATGATATCACCATTGAGGTGGGTGCGCAGATCGAACGCATCACCGGGGGCATTCACATAGTCAGACGGAACTTGCCCGTAAAACCCGAAGTACCGGTTCTTCAGGTATCCGAGAATGAGCATCAGGCTTGCTCCGAGAAAAACAAGAAAGACAGTCTCCATGACGTCATTCCTTTCCGAGTGGTGTCGCGATCAAAAGGCCGATCGCCACCAGTTTCAAAGCGCAGGGCACTCCTGCGTAGAGCAAAGTCAAAGTCGTCAGCGCTGCATTGCTGTTCTCGGCACCCGAGACAAAACCGCTGGCCTCGAGGATCGGCAGCAACGCGATGGCCGCAAAAGCCAGCGTGAATTTCGATACGAACCCCCAAAGGGCAAAGCCTTCTGACGCATTTGGCGCGATTGTTTCCATCCGGCGCGCAAAGACCGCTGGTAACAGAGTCAAATCCGCACCAACTGCGGCACCCGAAGCCAGGCAAATGATAGCGAACCAGAGCGTGTCGCCGCTGCCCAGCATCATGGCAAAACTAAACGCGACAATTGCCAGAACCATAGCAGCCAACAGCGCAAATTTCGCGCCGGCCCGTTCCGCCAAAGCGCCCCATAAAGGGGCAGCTGCGGCAGCCGCTACAAAGAACAACAGCAACAACGGCCCTTCCCACCCCGGTGCGTCCAAACGGCTTTCCACAAAGAACAGAAACAGCGTCGAACTCACCGCCACGGGCGCCGCGTTGACCAACGCGATCAGCAACAGGCGACGCGAGATTTGATCCTTCAGAACAATCCCGAACCCTGCCGAAGGCTCTGTCGTCGCGCCCCGCCATTCGTTGTGCATGGCTATACCGGCGATCAGACAGGCCAGCGCGAAAACGGCGGCATAAGCGACGAACTCCGGCCACGCGATGGCCAGAAACACCGACGGCATGACCGATGCCACACAAACCCCCAACAACGCTCCGGTCTCGCGCCACCGCGCGACACGCAGATACCCACTGTCACTGCCTAGTGACTGAGCTTTCTGCACACCCCGGGCATAAAAATTGATGGTCAGGAAACTAAACGCTGAAAACACCAGCGTCAGCATCACGGCAAACCACAGGATCGGGTTCGTGGGCGGCGTGATCGCGAAAAGCCCCAGCATCGCCGCACCCATGATCGCAAGCGTCACCGCAACAGCGACACCCTGAACATGTCGCACCGCTACAGCAAGTTTACCAAGCAGCGGATCCTGAACCACATCCAACAACCTCAGCCCAAACAAGACCGACCCGAGCGCCGCAAGGCTTACGCCATATTCATCGACATAAAACTTGGGGGCATGGATGTAGATCGGCAAACCCGCCGCCGCGAGGACCGCCGCGAAGATCGCGTAGCCACCAAGATTTTGCCGGTCAGCCACCATTACTGACTGACTTCTTCCAGAGGTGGCTCAGTGCGTGTGCGATACCGCGACCCTTTCCACCAGAGCTTGAGCGCCTGCCAATGGATCAACGCGAGCACGCGCCGCGACCCAAAAGGGCGGCGCATAACCGAGCGCAGGATCGAACGATTGCTGATCGCCTTGCGCGGCCCGGTCAGAGTGGCAATCAGCCCACCTGACTCTTGCGTATAGTCAATCCAAATCCCGATCTTGTCGGACCGAATATCGAAACGGAACTCGTATCCGCCTTCGACGGGCTGGAAAGGCGACACATAGAAAATCTTTGTCGCCTGCAGGCGGTCCGATGCACCAATGGGCGAGTTGTCCGGCTTGCGACAGAGGTAGGAATGACGGTCGCCAAAGGTGTTTGACACCTCCGCAATCACAGCCACCAGGTTGTCCTGCTCATCATGCGCCAGCCAGAATGATACCGGGTTGAACACATGCCCGAGAAAGCGTGGCTGCGCGAGAAGCAGCAACCGACCGCGCGCTCTGATCTGATGGGCATCCAGCACCTCTCGCGCCCAGACGGCACCGTGGCCCTCGCCCGGCGCACCGCCATGGTCACTGTCTTGCAAACTCGCGATATTGCCTTTGTTGCGTGAAAACAGCCACGGCGTTTTCAGCTTGGCTTCTGCATCCAGCATCACATAGTCGATCGAGTAGCGAAACGCGTTTTCTGTGCTCCCTTTCCGACCGTGATAGGTATGTCCGACGATATGATCGACTCCTGTCATTCGGCCGCCACCGCAACCGCGTTGCGTGCCCGGATCGCATCGACAACATCCACGGCACTGCCCAGACCGTCTTCGTGAAACCCGTTCTTCATCCACGCGCCGCAAAACCATGTCCGGTTGGTGCCGTTCATATCGCGCACAGTCTCTTGTGCAGCCAACGCTTCGAGATCGTAAACCGGGTGGCGCAGTGTGCACTCGTCATAGATTAGCTCGTCCCGGATCGGACGCGTGGTGTTTAACGTCACAAAATGCGGGTCGCTTTCCGGGATTGGCTGAAGGCTATTCATCCAATAGGTGAGGTCGATCGTGTTCAGCTCTTTTGCTTCCGTCTCGGTATAGTTCCAGGACGACCAGCAAATGCGCCGCTTCGGCATAATGGTCTCATCCGCATGCAAGACAATCCGGTTCGGCTGGTAGGTGATCGCTCCCAACGCACGCTTCTCAAGCGGCGTCGCATCAGACAAGAGCCGCAGCGTATCGTCAGAATGGGTGGCGAACACCACTTCGTCAAAGCGTTCCCATTCGGCGCCTAACGCCTTGATCTCGGCCCCCATAACATCACGGCGGACGGCATCAATCGGTGCTCCCAACCGAAAGGTCACCCCGCGCGCGTTCATCGACACTTCAAGGCGGCGCACATATTCGACCGATCCACCCTGAACCGTGTACCACTGGTGCTGACCGGACACGGACAACAGCGCATGGTTCTCCATGAACTGCACCAAAGCATGCGCCGGAAAATCCATGATCTTGTCAGTCGGCGTCGACCAGATCGCTCCCGTCAATGGCAGCAGGTAATAGTCGCGGAACCATTCGCCGGTGCCGATCTGCTCAAGGAACGCGCCTAGGCTTAGGCTCCGGTCGCGGGTGGCATCCAGCGCACGCTTATTGAACTTCGCGATGTCCGCAAGCATGCGCAGGAACTTAGGATTCACCAAGTTCTTTTTCTGCGCAAAGACCGAACCCACTGTGGCCAGCGCATATTCGATGCGCCCACCATCAAGGCTCGCGCCAAAGCTCATGTTGCTCTTTGTGACCGGCACATCCAACGATTTGAACAACCGCGCAAGGTGCGGATAGTTGGCGTAGTTGAAGACGATGAACCCGGTATCGACCGGTTGATCCCCATTCTTGCCCGCAACAACAGTGCGCGCATGCCCCCCCAAGCGCGGCTCGGCTTCAAACAGAGTGACGTGGTGATCTTCGGACAGCATATGCGCTGCCCCCATCCCGGAAATCCCTGCGCCAATCACGGCAATCTTCTTGGGGGCGCTGGCGCGGGCTTCAAATGGCATAGTCGTCTCTCTTTTTGGTGTGTCTAGTTTTGTTTACGCTCCAAGCCACAGAACGGATGAAAAGAAAAAGAAAATAATCTGTGATCCAAACCTGCACCTGCGCCGTAATCACTACATGTTCACGACAACCGTGCTTCCATCGGATAGTCAGGTCTCTCCCGTTGCCAAGGGAATGGAAATGCGCGATCCCAGCAGGGTGGGCGCGAACGGAATGGATACTTTGACTGCAGGAATGACAAACAACGTCGTCCCTTGGGTGGATGACATGCTAGCGGTCCGCGATGCGCGGGACGAAGCTGCGTTTATTCGGGTGTTCGGCCACTTCGGACCGCGGGTAAAGGCATTCCTGATGCGGACGGGCATGGATGCAGCGCTTGCCGAAGAGTGTGCGCAAGAGGTACTCGTGACGGTTTGGAACAAAGCGCATCTTTACGACGCGACCCGGGCAAGTCCATCAACATGGATTTTCACCATCGCCCGGAATAAAAAAATAGACGTGCTGCGAAAACAGCGGCGCCCGGAACCCGAGGATTTGCCTTGGGGCCCGGAAGCGGAACCCGAACAGGCCGAGGTCATCGGGTTGCAACAGGAGAGCGAGCAACTGGGTCGTGCATTGCGCGACCTACCCGAGAAACAAAGAGAGTTGATTGAAAAAGCCTATTTCGGAGAGTTGTCGCATAGCGAAATCGCCGATCAGACGGGCTTGCCACTGGGCACGATCAAATCTCGTATTAGGTTGGCGCTTGAGCGATTGCGCCACTCGATGAAGTGAAACTGACATGACTGTAAAACACCACCTCACAGACGACCTCTTGATGGCGTACTCGGCAGGGGACCTGCCCGAAGCCGTCAACCTGATCGTCGCCACTCATATCTCGCTTTGCGATGAATGCCGGGCGGCGTTGGGCAGCTACGATGCAGTAGGTGGCGCCGTTCTGGACACCTGCGACACCGTTGAGATGTCGAAGGCCAGTCTGAACTCGGTGCTGGACATGATCCACGCACAGGACAGCGTAGTTCAAGACAAACCTGCGTCGAACACGGTGCATGACGATGTTTTGCCTGCACCACTGGTCGACTACGTGGGCGGCGGGTTGGAAAACGTACGCTGGCGCTCTGCGGGTATGGGCGTGAAGCAGGCAATCCTGCCCACCTCCAAGGATGCAACTGCACGCCTTCTCTACATCCCGGCAGGCACGGCAATCCCCGATCACGGCCACCACGGGCTCGAACTGACCCTCGTTCTGAAGGGCGCGTTTCAGGATGAAGGTGGGTATTTCGGCCGCGGCGATATCGAAGTCGCCAGCGAAGACCTGAACCACACACCTGTGGCGGACATTTCCGAGGATTGCATCTGCCTCGCCGTCACCGATGCACCGCTCAAATTCAAAGGTCTGGTGCCGCGCATCGCGCAGCCGTTCCTCGGCATATAAGCCAACGATCAAACCGACGAAAAAGGGGGCCAACTGGCCCCCTCTTGTTTTGCGTTTACGCCTTTTTCTTCTTCGGCGGCATCAGATCGGTGATCGTGCCCTCGAACATCTCGGCGGCAAAGTTCACCGTTTCCGACAACGTCGGGTGCGGGTGGATCGTATGGCCCAGATCAACCGCATCCGCGCCCATCTCAATGGCCAGCGCCACTTCCGAAATCAGATCGCCCGCATTGGTGCCCACGATGCAAGCGCCAATCACGCGATCATCCTCAGGATCAAACAACAGCTTGGTGATGCCTTCGTTCCGCCCGTTCGCCAAAGACCGACCAGAGGCCGCCCACGGGAACACGCCCTTTTCGTACTTGATCCCCTGCGCCTTGGCCTGCGTTTCGGTCACGCCGCACCACGCCACTTCGGGGTCAGTGTAAGCCACGGACGGGATCAGCGACGCATCAAAGAAGCGCTTGTGACCCGCGCAAACCTCTGCCGCGACCTTGCCTTCATGCACGGCCTTGTGCGCCAGCATCGGCTGACCAACCACGTCACCAATCGCAAAGATATGCGGCACACCGGTGCGCTGCTGGTTGTCCACGGCGATAAAGCCGCGATCATCCACAGCCACACCTGCTTTTTCGGCATCAATCAGCTTGCCATTCGGCTTGCGGCCAACAGCAACCAGCACCTTGTCGAACGTATCGTCAAAGGTCTCGCCCTTGTCGTTCTCGAACGTGACCTTGAGACCCTTCTTCTGCGCCTCAACAGCCGTCACTTTGGTTTTGAGCCAGATGTTTTCGTACCGGCCTTCGATCCGCTTGTGCAACGGTTTGACAATGTCCTTGTCAGCCCCCGGCATCAGCTGGTCCATGAACTCAACGACCGAGACCTTCGATCCCAGCGCATCATACACACAGGCCATTTCCAGACCGATGATACCACCACCTAGAATGAGCATCCGCTTCGGAATATCCCGCAGTTCCAGCGCCCCGGTCGAGTCGATCACCCGCTCGTCGTCATGCGGGATGAACGGCAGGTTCACAGGTTCCGATCCAGCGGCGATGATGCACTGGTCAAAGCTGACATTGGTCTTGCCGCTGTCACCGATCACTTCGATCATGTTCGGCCCGGTAAAGGTGCCGTAACCCTGAACGACCTGAACCTTGCGACCCTTTGCAAGACCACTCAGACCCCCAGTCAACTGACCAACAACGCTATTCTTAAAGTCGCGCAGTTCATCTAGGTCGATCTTCGGCTTACCAAAACTGATCCCGTGCGACGACATCTCCTTGGCCTCGGTGATCACTTTCGCGACATGCAGCAGCGCCTTGGACGGAATACAGCCCACGTTCAGACACACACCACCCAGCGACGGGTACTTCTCGATCAAGACGACTTTCTTTCCCAGATCTGCCGCGCGGAACGCTGCCGTGTAGCCTCCGGGGCCAGAGCCCAGAACAACCACTTCGGCATGAACATCGCCCTTGCCGGATGCGGTGCCGGTTGCCGCCACAGATTGCGGGGCCACGGGTGCCGCATCAGCCGCTTTCGGGGCGTCTTCAGCTTTGGCATCCGCGCTTTCCAGAACCATGATCACGGTGCCTTCGGACACCTTGTCGCCTTCGGCAACCTTGATCTCGGTGATCTTGCCAGCCGCCGGCGATGGTACTTCCATAGTCGCCTTGTCGGATTCCAGTTCAATCAGCGGGTCTTCGGCGGAAACCGTATCGCCCACGCTGACCAGAACGGTCACAACGGGTACATCTTTGAAATCCCCGATATCGGGTACTTTAACATCCATCAGATCGTCCCCCTTACCACATCAACTTGCGCATATCGCCAAGCAGAGTCTTGAGCGTCACGCAGAAGCGTGCAGCCAAGGCCCCATCGACGGCACGGTGATCGTAAGACAGCGACAGCGGCTGCATCAGGCGCGGCACGAACTCTTCACCGTTCCAAACCGGTGCCATCTTCGATCGGGTCAGACCAAGGATCGCCACCTCGGGTGCATTCACGATGGGGGTAAAGCTGGTGCCCCCGATGCCGCCCAAAGACGAGATGGTAAAGGTCGCGCCCTGCATGTCCTTGGACTTGAGGTTACCCTCACGCGCTGCTTTGGACAGGTCCATCAGTTCCTTGGAAATGTCGACCAGACCTTTGCGATCTGCGTCCTTGATCACAGGAACCATCAGACCGTTCGGCGTGTCTGCCGCAAAGCCGATGTTGTAGAAGTCCTTCTTGATCAGCTTGTCGCCATCGGGATGGATCGACGAGTTGAACTCCCAATGCTCTTTCAAAGCCGACACCGATGCTTTGATGACAAAGGACAACAGTGTCACGCGATAGCCATTGTCCTTGGCCATCGTGTCCATTTCCTTGCGGTACTTGTCCAGATCCGTGATGTCTGCCTCGTCATTATGCGTGACATGCGGAATGTTAAGCCAAGACCGGTGCAATGCCGGACCCGAAATCTTCTTGATCCGGGGCATTTCGATCTCTTCGATCGGCCCGAACTTGGAGAAATCCACAGCCGGGATCGGCGGGATACCCATTCCACCTGAAACCGCACCACCCGCAGCTGCGGGGGCTGCAGTCGCCTTCAACGCTTTCATCACGTCTTCGCGCAGGATGCGGCCCTTGCGGCCAGTGCCGTTCACAGTCGCCAGATCAACTTCGACTGTTCGTGCAAAGGCCCGAACCGACGGCGACGCATGGACCTTGCCGAATCCGGCATCAGTCTTGGCCGGAACAGCGGCAGGGGCAGGAGCGGCGGCGGCAGGCGCTTCAGCCTTGGGCGCTTCTGCCGTCGGCTCTTCCTTCGGCACGTCAGCAGCGCCATCAGCCTCAAGGATCAGGATCAGCGATCCTTCGGACACCTTGTCGCCTTCGGAGACCTTGATCTCTTTCACCACACCAGCGGCAGAGCTTGGCACTTCCATCGTGGCCTTGTCGGACTCGAGTTCGACAATCGGGTCTTCCACGGCGATCGTATCGCCCACGCTCACCAGAACGGTGACGACAGGCACATCGTTGAAATCGCCGATGTCGGGTACTTTAACTTCTACGGTCATAGTCTTGTTCTCCTCCCGCTCAAACCAGACGCGGGTTCGGCTTATCGCCGTCGATGTCGTATTTCTTCAATGCCAGTTGCAGGTCTTTCTCGGTCACCGCGCCTTCGCGGAAGAGATCGACCATCGCAGCGGCGGCGATGTGGTTGGCGTCCACTTCAAAGAACCGGCGCAGGTTCACGCGGCTGTCCGAACGGCCATAGCCATCGGTGCCCAGAACCGTGAACCGACCCGGCACGAAGGCCCGGATTTGTTCAGCGTAGTTCTTCATGTAGTCCGTCGCGGCAATCACAGGGCCCTTGGCACCCTCAAGCTGCTGCGTGACATAGGGCACCTTGGGGTCTGCCAACGGGTTCAGACGGTTGTGACGCGCACAATCCTGACCATCCCGCGCCAGTTCGTTTAGCGACGTCGCCGACCAGATGTCCGATGTGACACCAAAGTCTTCCTTCAGCATCTCGGCCGCTTTGAGCGCCTGCACAAGGATCGTGCCAGAGCCCAACAGGTTCACATGCTTCTTGCCCGGCTTCGCGGTTTTCGAGAACCGATAGAGACCTTTGATGATGCCCTCTTCTGCACCCATCGGCATGTCCGGATGCTGATAATTCTCGTTCATCAGCGTCAGATAAAAGTAGACGTCTTCCTGATCGACGAACATCCGCTGTAACCCGTGCTGCACGATCACCGCCACTTCATAGCTGAAGGTCGGATCATAGCTGATGCAGTTCGGGATAGTGCCCGCAAGGATATGGCTGTGGCCATCCTCATGCTGCAAACCTTCGCCGTTCAGCGTGGTCCGTCCGGCGGTCCCGCCCAGCATAAAGCCCCGCGCACGGCTGTCGCCCGCAGCCCAGGCCAGATCGCCGATCCGCTGGAAGCCGAACATCGAATAGTAGATGAAGAACGGGATCATCGGCACGCCGTGGTTGGAATACGACGTCGCCGCCGCGATCCAGTCCGCCATCGCGCCCGCTTCGTTGATGCCTTCCTGAAGAACCTGACCATCGAGGCTCTCTTTGTAGAACATCATCTGATCGCGGTCTTGCGGGGTGTAGTTCTGGCCCAGCGGGTTATAAATCCCTGCCGACCGGAACAAACCCTCCATGCCGAAGGTACGGCTTTCGTCTGGCACAATCGGCACAACGTTCTTGCCAACCTTCTTGTCGCGCAGCAGCGTTGTCAGGATGCGGACAAACGCCATCGTAGTCGAAATTTCGCGGTCACCCGTGGATTCCAGTTGCCCCTTGAACTGCTCCAGCGCCGGAATCTCAAGCTTCGGTGCATCGCGCCAATCCCGCTTGGGGAACGAACCGCCCAGCTCTTTGCGGCGATCCGCCAGATAGGCCTTCTGCGCGTTGTTCAGGCTGACAAACGGCACGTCCTTTTCCAGCTCTTCATCGGTGACCGGAATCTGGAACCGATCCCGCATCGCCTTTAGCTGGTCGAACTGCATCTTCTTTTGCTGGTGGGTGGTGTTCTGGCCTTCGCCAGCTGTGCCCATGCCATAGCCTTTGACAGTCTTGACCAACAAACAGGTCGGTGTGCCTTTGGCTTTGGATGCCCGCAGAAAGGCGTTGTAAACCTTCTTGGGGTCATGTCCGCCACGACGCAGCGCCCAGATTTGGTCATCGGTCCAGTCTTCGACCAGAGCCGCCGTTTCAGGGTATTTGCCGAAGAAATGCTCACGGATGTAAGCGCCATCCTTGGATTTGAACGTCTGGTAGTCGCCATCGACGGTTTCATCCATCAACTGGCGCAGCTTTCCGGATGTATCGCGCTCCAACAACTCGTCCCAGCCACGGCCCCAAAGCAACTTGATCACGTCCCAACCGGCACCGCGGAAGTCGCCCTCAAGCTCTTGCACGATCTTGCCGTTGCCACGCACCGGGCCGTCCAGGCGCTGTAGGTTGCAGTTTACGACAAAGATCAGGTTATCCAAACCCTCGCGGTGCGCCAGATCAATAGCGCCCCGGCTTTCCGGTTCGTCCATCTCGCCATCGCCAAGGAAACACCACACCTTGCGATCACCGGCATCAATCAGACCCCGGTTGTGCATGTATTTCATGAACCGCGCCTGATAGATCGCCATAAGCGGCCCCAGACCCATCGATACGGTCGGGAACTGCCAGTAATCCGGCATCAGCCACGGGTGCGGATATGAACTCAAACCACCGCCATCGACCTCGGACCGGAACGCTTCAAGCTGTTCGGCGCTGATGCGACCCTCCATGAAGGAGCGCGCATAAATGCCCGGGATCACGTGACCCTGAAAAAACACCAGATCGCCGCCATGGATCGCAGACTTGGATCGCCAAAAGTGGTTCAGACCAATATCATAAAGCGCAGCCGACGAAGCGAACGATGCGATATGCCCGCCATATTCGCTGCTTTCCTTGTTCCGCTTGACCACCGTCGCCATTGCATTCCAGCGATTGATCGTACGGATACGCCATTCCATCTCCGTATCACCGGGGATTTCGATCTCGTCATCCTGAGCAATCGTATTCTGATACGGCGTCGTTGCCGAGAATGGCAGCTTTGCGCCAGCGGCGCGGGCTTGCTGAACGGCTTTGTCGAGCAGGAAATGCGCACGATCAGCGCCATCCCGAAGGATCACGTCTTCTATCGCGTCTTGCCATTCCTGGGATTCGACCGGGTCAATATCGTTCGGGCTGTCTTTCATAATCCCTCTTCCCTTGGTATGGCCAGCGGCCATTAGTTTATCGCTGAACAAATTGCTTACGTACAACTCTGCTCAACCATGTAACGCGCTCCTAGCATGGACGGTTCCCTAAGGGCAGTATCCCTAGGGCATAACATCCATGCAGCAAGCG
>JANSYF010000064.1 GCA_024742575.1 Paracoccaceae bacterium
GTGCCTCACCCTTCATCACTTCCTTTGGCGTCCCGATTTTCACCTGAGCCGTCCCCCTTATGGTTCGTTGCGAAGTGCCGTAGCGGCATGTTTTCCGGCGATGGGTCTACAATGCTGACCTAAAGCGCACAATGCTGCCCATCCGCGAAACGTCCATCTAGAACAGATGCGCCCGGTCGGCTAGAGCCAACGTCGCGTTTGTTTCTCATATCGTGCAAAATTCGCACGAAAATTTCGTCGCAACCGCTTTTCTTCCGCCAGAATGAAGTGTTTCTCGATCCACCAGACAAAAACCGGGATCAATGGGAGCGATAACACCGCATCCCAATACAGGATCATACCGGTCAGAATTAACGAATCAGCAAGATAGATGGGATTGCGAGACCGCTTGAAGATGCCGCTTGTGACAAGCGCATCAGGATCTCGGTGCGGGATGATCGTCGTGCGGTGACGACGCATCTCATAGGCGGCCAAAGAGATCAGAACAATGCCACCACCGACCAGCAATCCGCCCACAAGGTCAGCCCACACCGGGCCGAAACTTAGCCCATAATCGAAGTGGGTCTTTTGCACCCATGCCACGACAAGCGCCGCGGCCAGCCAGATTGGGGGAAGGTCAATATATTTCATCATGCACCGGACATAGCAAAGCCCGGCTCATTGCGCGAGATGGATCAGATGGACAAATGGCCGCCCGAACGGGGCGACCTGTCGTTCACATCTTCACACAACCCAGGATCTCGTTCTTGGGGATCCGTGCGACCATCACGCCACCATCGACGCGTTTGACGTGGAAGCCGTAGCCGCGCATACGGAATTTCCATTCGGCATCCGATAGCGTCTTTTGACGCTCAGACACTAGGAAGTGGCGCAGTTGGCCCAGATCATGGCTGGCAAAATTTTCAACAAACATGGGATATTCCTCGTACGTTACTGTCCCATTTGTCGCCTTCGATTGTGTCCAATTTTGGAAGAAAACCCGGTTTTTTGCGGAAAACGAAACAATACAGCTTCTGGGTCTAAAAAAGCTGACGCCAAGTGCCGTTAGGTCACTTTAGAACTTTGTTTGATTGACCAATGGCGTCCGGTGCGACTTGCGCAACCGGGCCTCGCGCCAAGTAATGAAGATTACCGATGCCATGATTATGCCACCTCCAAGGATCACCCAAGGGTCCGCCGGTTCACTAAAGAAAATCGCTCCCAAAAGGACCGACCACACCAGTTGCAGGAAGGTTACGGGTTGCGTGACTGTGACCGGGGCCGCAGCAAACGCCAGTGTCATGGTGTAATGCCCTGCGGTTGCGAAACAGGCGATGGCGGCAAGGACAGCCAGATCGGCAAGGCTTGGCGTGACCCAAACCGCGATGGCAAACGGCGCAAGTCCGATAGTGACCGTGATAGACAAGAGCGCGACAACCATGCTGGCGGGCAATTCACCTGACATGATCTTGGCGATCAGGTAACTGCCCGCAAAAAACAGGGCCGTTCCCAGCATTGCAATGTGGCCAAGATCAAGTTCCCGAAAGCCGGGCCGCAAGATGATCAGCGACCCGATCAGCGCCGCGATGACCGCAAGCACCCGGCGCAACGCCATCCGTTCGCCCAGCAGGAACACCGCGAGGATCGAAACGTAGACCGGGTTAAGGTAGTTCATCGCCGTGACCTCGGCGATGGGAATACGTGTCATGGCGTAAAACCACAGGATCACGCCCAGAGAGTGTACGATCCCGCGCAACCCAAAGAGCTTTTTCTGACGGGGTGTCAGCCTGATCGCCATCAGTTCGCGCCAGACCGGGATAAGAAACACCAGCCCGATCACGTATCGCAAAAAAGCCGACTCTGCCGCCGGGATGCGCCCGCCCAGCGTTTTGACCAATGCGGTCACGGTCACAAAGCAGATGCCCGTCATAACCATCCAGAAGATGCCTTTGACGGGATTACCGATACTGTTGGGATCTGGCGATGTTGACATGAGCTTAATGGAACGGAAGGCGGGAAGATGCGCAAGAGGGGCAAAAGCCATGACACCCCGTGTGCCGTTGCGTCACATCATCAGTAGTTTCGCGGCAATGGCCCACATCACGACACCAATGATCACATCAAGGATCTGCCACGCACGTGGCTTGGCAAAGAACGGCGCAAGCAAGCGCGCGCCGTAACCCAACGAGAAAAAGAACACGAAACTGGCGGTCATCGCGCCTAGCGCAAAGTTCAGCCTGTCTTCGTATTGTGCGGCAACAGCCCCCAAAAGAACAACCGTGTCGAGATAGACATGCGGATTCAGCCATGTCAGCGCCAGGCAAGTCAGCAAAGCTTTGCGCAGCGATCCCGCCGCTTGGCCCGCCTCCATCGCCTGCCCGCCGCGCCATGCGCTTTGGAAGGTGCGCGCGCCGTACCAAATCAGAAAGGCCGCCCCAAGAAGGCGCATGGCCAGTTCAAGCCCGGGAATGGCTTGCGTCAACGCGCCAAACCCGGCCACTCCAGCAGCGATCAGAATTGCGTCGGACAGCGCGCATGTCAGGCAAACGGCAAATACGTGCGACTTGAGTAAGCCCTGCCGCAGGACAAAGGCGTTTTGCGCCCCGATGGCGAGGATTAGCGAAAACCCAAGCGCAAACCCGGCCAGTGCCGTTGTCATTTACAGCGCCCGCCAACCAATATCGCGGCGGCAGAACCCGTCGGGCCAATTGACCTGATCGACCATGGAATACGCCTTGTCGCGGGCTTCTTGCAGTGTCGCACCACGCGCGGTGGCGTTCAGCACACGGCCGCCGGTTGCGGTGATCTGGCCGTCCTTTTCGCTGGTGCCTGCGTGGAACAACATGTGAAAGCTGTCTTCGGGTAGGCCATCAAGCCCTGTGATGACGGTCCCTTTCTCATAGCTACCGGGATACCCTTTGGCGGCAAGAACAACCGTCAACGCATAGTCATCGGCCCAATTCACCCGCGCTTCGGCCAAGCGGCCTTCGGCACAGGCATGCAGCAGGTCAAACGCCTGCCCCCCCAGCCGCATCATCAGAACCTGACATTCCGGATCACCAAAGCGGACGTTGTATTCAACCAAACGCGGTTGGCCATTCTCGATCATCAGCCCCGCGAACAGGATACCCTGAAAGGGTGTGCCGCGATTGGCCATCTCGGCCATGGTCGGTTTGATGATCTCGTTCATTGCCTTTGCGATAACGGCATCCGACATCACGGGCGCTGGGGAATAGGCTCCCATCCCGCCTGTGTTGGGGCCAGTGTCACCCTCGCCCACACGTTTGTGGTCTTGCGCCGTGCCGATGGGCAGCACGTCTGTGCCGTCGCAAAGTACGAAGAACGACGCTTCCTCGCCCTGCATGAATTCCTCGATCACCACCTCGGCCCCGGCCCCACCAAACGCACCGCCGAACATGTCGTCGATAGCGGCTTCGGCCTCGGCCACGGTTTCGGCGATGATGACACCCTTACCCGCGGCCAGACCATCCGCCTTGACCACGATGGGCGCGCCTTGTTCACGGACATAGGCCTTGGCAGCCTCGGCATCGGTGAAATGACCGTAAGCAGCGGTCGGCGCGTTCGCGGCGGCGCAGATCTCTTTGGTGAAGCTTTTGGAGGCTTCCAGCCGCGCCGCCTCGGCCGACGGGCCAAAGACCAAGAGTCCGGCATCGCGCAAGCGGTCAGCAACCCCAGCAGCCAAAGGCGCCTCAGGTCCGACGATCACGAAGTCGATGCTGTTTTCTTCGGCAAAGGTGACAACCGACCCGCCATCTTCGATGTCAAGCGCCGCACATTCAGCGATCATCGCGATTCCGGCATTGCCCGGTGCTACAATCAGCCTGTCGCATTTGGGGTTCTGCATGACGGCCCATGCCAAGGCATGTTCGCGCCCGCCACTTCCAAGGATGAGAATGTTCATGGCGCACGCTCCGTCTTCACCTTCGGTTGCGGGCGTTCTAGGGTCAGGGAGAGTGAAGCGCAAGCGAGGCCAAATGTCCGATCTGATCGACGATCCGCGTCCGGGTCAAAACATGCCCGAATATACCGTCTCAGAAGTGTCTGGAGCTGTTAAAAAGACGCTGGAGGATCAATTCGGCCGCATCCGCGTGCGCGGCGAGGTGGGCCGCGTGTTCACTGCGCGGTCTGGGCACCTTTATTATGACGTGAAGGACGATCGAAGCGTTCTTGCCTGCACCACGTGGAAAGGTCAGGTGTCGCAGCTTTCGGTGGTGCCGGAAGAGGGGTTGGAGGTGATCGTCACCGGGCGCATGACGGCGTTTGGCGGACAGTCCAAATACAACCTCAACGTCGATGAAGTAACTGTCGCGGGCGAAGGCGCGTTGATGGCAATGCTGGAAAAGCGCAAGAAGGCGCTGGCCGCCGAGGGGCTATTTGAGCCCGCGCGCAAAAAGGAACTGCCGTACCTGCCGGACATCATTGGCGTCATCACATCCCCCTCGGGCGCGGTAATCCGTGACATCCTGCATCGGTTGCGCGACCGCTTTCCGCGCAAGGTATTGGTCTGGCCAGTGGCGGTTCAGGGTGCCGCATGTGCGCCTGAAGTGGCGCGCGCGATTGCGGGCTTCAATGCATTAACACCTGGCGGCGCCCTGCCCCGACCCGACCTGCTGATCGTCGCGCGCGGTGGTGGCAGCATCGAAGACCTTTGGGGGTTCAACGAAGAAATCGTTGCGCGGGCGGCGGCAGCCTCGGATATCCCACTGATCTCGGCGGTGGGGCACGAGACCGACACGACACTGATCGACTATGTATCAGACCAAAGGGCACCGACCCCGACCGCAGCGGCGGAAATCGCGGTGCCCGTGCGTTTGGAACTGCTGGGCTGGGTGGGCGACCAACAAGCCCGCATGACCCGCGCGGTGTCGCAGCGGATGCAGACCCGCGACCAGCGCCTGCGAGATATGGGCCGCGCCCTGCCTCGGCCCGAAAACCTGTTGTCGGGACCGACACAGCGGTTAGACCTGATGTCCGACCGTCTGCCGCGCGCCCTGACCCGGTCGGTGGACTTGCGGCGTGGGCGGCTTATCGAGGCTTCGGCCTCTCTTCGCCCATCGCTTTTGTCCCGCGCTTTGGCTGAACAACGCAGGCGGTTTGACCAAAGTGCTGTCCGCCTCGCGCCAGGCCTGTCGCGGGTGGTCGAGACCAAACGCGAAGCACTGGCCCGCCGCGCGGATCGGTTGTCGTTGAAACCCATAGAGCGCGATCTGTCCGTAAAGCGGGATCGGCTAGAGGCCCTGACTCGACGGCTTTCAGGGGCTGGTCAGGCGCAGGTAAAGGATTGGAACACGAAACTGACAGCGTTGGACCGACTGCGCGAAACACTGGGTTACAAAGAAACGCTCAAGCGCGGCTATGCCGTGGTGCGGGGCGATGGCGCCGTGGTGACAACACAAAAAGCCGCCAAGAAAGCCGCCGCGTTAGAGATCGAATTCTCAGATGGGCGCATGACCATCGGTACGGGCGGCGGCAAAGCTGCGACAAAGGCCAAGCCAAAGCCCCCCGAACAAGGCACACTATTCTGACAAACGCGCCAAAGCGATTTTGAAATCGTTTGACTAAGCCCATTCGAATTGGCTGTCCCCATCACGTTTCGAAACGCGGTATTACACAACGTCCGGTTTGCCTCTTTGCTTTCCAGCAACACCGTTCTAATCCTCTGCATATGAGAACACTTTTTCTTGGCGATATCATGGGCCGTGCGGGTCGCACTGCGATCACCGAACGGCTGCCTGCACTGCGCGACCGTCTCAAGGTCGATTTCTGTGTGGTGAACGGCGAAAACGCATCAAGCGGCGTCGGTCTTTCTGGCCCGCATGCCGAGGCCATGCTTCAGTCTGGCGTAGACTGTTTGACACTGGGTGATCACGCTTTCGATCAGAAGGACATGCTGTCCTATATCGAAAATGAACCGCGCATCCTGCGCCCATTGAACTTTGCCAAGGTTGCACCCGGTCGGGGCCACCGCCTGTTCACCGACGCCCGTGGACGCAAGATCCTCGTCCTGCAAGTGTTGGGTCAGGTGTTCATGAAGCGCGCCTTCGACGATCCGTTCTCGGCTGTCGACGCTGTGCTGCGCGCGCACCCGCTAGGCGGTCAGGCGCAGATGATCCTTGTGGATATGCATTGCGAAGCGACGTCGGAAAAGATGGGCATGGGCCATTACTGCGATGGCCGCGCCAGCCTTGTCGTCGGCACCCACACTCATGTGCCCACAGGGGATGCCCAAATCCTTCCAGGCGGTACAGGATATCTGACTGATGCCGGGATGTGTGGCGACTACAATTCGGTGATCGGTATGGAAAAGGCTGAACCGATGCGCCGCTTTGTGACCGGCATGAGCAAGGGGCGCTTTCAGCCCGCCTTGGGCGAGGCCACACTGTCTGGCGTGTTGATCGAAAGTGACGACCGCACGGGAAAAGCGACCGCGATCCACATGGTCCGCGATGGTGGACGGCTTCAGGCCAGCGCACCGTGAGTTTCATGGCATGACACGCGCCCTGCCGCTGATCGTTCTCATCCTCGGAGGTGCAGCCTGGGGGGCAACACAACCGCTTGCCAAAATCGCGGTCAGCGAAGGCTACCGACACTTCGGAATCCTGTTCTGGCAGATGGGAATTGGCGCGACCGTATTGGGCTTTGTCTGCGCGCTGCGCGGCACTGGAATGCGCTTCTCCAAGCGTGACATGACACTGTATCTGGTGCTTGCGTTGATCGGATCGGTTTTGCCCGGCATTTCGTCCTATACAGCAGCGATTCACCTGCCCGCTGGCGTGTTGTCGATCCTGCTAAGTGCGATCCCAATGCTGGCGTTCCCAATTGCCTTGGCCTTTGGGTTAGAGCGGTTTCGCTGGCGCAGGTTGGCCGGGCTGAGCCTTGGCTTTACTGGTATCTGCCTTTTGATCCTACCCTCAGCCAGTCTATCCGCGTCCGTCCCAGTGATCTGGGTTTTCGTCGCGCTGATCTCGTCGTTCTTTTATGCACTGGAAAGCAGCGTGGTCGCCCGCTGGGGTCTGGGTGGGCTGGACCCTGTGCAAACGCTCTGCGGTGCATCACTGGTTGGCATGGTCATCACCCTGCCGCTTGCACTGATGACAGGACAGTTCATTGACCCACGCGGGCCATGGGGCGCGCCGGATCTGGCGATCATCGCATCAGCGCTGCTGCATGCCGCCGCCTATGTCGGTTATGTCTGGCTGGTCGGGCGCGCAGGTGCGGTGTTTACCGTGCAAGTCAGCTATTTCGTGACTCTGTTTGGCGTCACATGGGCGATGCTTTTCCTGAATGAAAGCTATTCGCCCTATTTCTGGGCTGCACTTGCCGTGATGCTGGCCGGGTTGGCGCTGGTCCAACCCCGACCAAAAGCGATGCTTGTTCCAACCGTCACACCCGGTCACACTGAACGCTCCTGACGCCACAATGAAGGACTCCCCAAGTGCTCACCGCGCTGATTGATTTGGACCAGACCACGCAGGCCATGCTTGCCCTTGGCACTGTCGTGGTGATGTTCGCCCTCTTCGTGCGTGAGACCTACCCAACCGAAGTGGTGGCCATAGGCGGGGTTGCGTTTCTGCTCGCCACGGGTGTTTTGCCTTACAACGACGCGCTTATGGTGCTGTCGAACCCAGCGCCTTGGACCATCGCGGCAATGTTTCTGGTGATGGGGGCTTTGGTGCGCACCGGTGCCTTGGCCGCCTTCACAACTGCCGCACAATCGGCGGTCGAGAAAAGCCCAAAACGTGCGATGGCCGGGATCATCGGCGTGGTGATCGTGGCCTCAGCCTTTATGAACAATACGCCTGTGGTGGTGGTCATGTTGCCGCTGTTTGTGCAACTGGCGAAAACCCTTGGACTGGCACCATCGAAACTGTTGATCCCACTCAGCTATGCCGCCATCCTCGGTGGCACATTGACGTTGATCGGCACTTCCACGAACCTGCTGGTCGATGGTGTGGCCCGCACCCAGGGGCTGGAACCGTTTTCAATCTTCGAAGTCACCCCGCTTGCGGTTGTGCTAATCGCTTGGGGAATGTTCTACCTGTGGGTCTTTGGACGGTTCCTACTGCCAGAACGTACCAGCATGGCCGCGATGTTGTCGGATCGGTCAAAGATGAAGTTTTTCACCGAGGCCGTGATCCCGCCCGATAGCAACCTTATCGGTCGCGAGGTGCAAGGCGTGCAGCTTTTCAAACGCGACGGGGTGCGCCTGATCGACGTCATCCGCGGCGATGCTTCGCTTCGGCGCAACCTGGACGGCGTGACGCTTCAGGTCGGTGACCGCGTGGTGCTGCGCACCCAGATGACCGAACTTCTCAGCCTGCAACGTAACAAGGAACTGCGACGGGTGGATCAGGTGTCTGCGGTCGAGACCACCACAGTCGAAGTGCTGATCACGCCTGTCTGCAAGATGGTGGGCCGACGGTTGGGCGCGATGCGCCTGCGGCGGCGCTACGGTGTCTACCCGCTGGCGGTGCACCGACGGAACCAGAACATTGGACGACAGCTTGACGATCTGGTGGTGCGCGTGGGCGATACACTGCTGATCGAAGGCGCACCCGAGGACATTCAGCGCATGGCGGATGAATTGAACCTCGTGGATGTGGCGAAACCCTCAGCCCGTGCGTATCGGCGCAGCCACGCCCCCATCGCCATCGCAGCCCTTGCCGGGCTGGTGCTGCTGGCAGCCTTCGGGGTCGCGCCCATCCTTGCGCTCGCAATCATCGCCGTGGCCGTGGTGCTCTTGACGAAATGTGTGGATTCGGACGAAGCGTTTTCCTTTGTCGAAGGTCAGCTTCTGGCATTGATCTTTGCCATGCTCGCTATCGGGGCAGCATTGGAAGCCTCGGGCGCTGTTACGATGATTGTCGAAGGGCTGGCGCCTTACCTGATGAACCTGCCCCCTTGGGCCATTGTGTGGGCCATCTATCTGCTAACCAGCCTGCTTACGGAACTGGTCAGCAACAACGCAGTGGCTGTGGTGGTCACGCCCATCGCTATCGGTCTGGCGCAGGTGATGGGGCTAGACCCCCGCCCGCTGGTTGTGGCGGTGATGGTGGCAGCATCCTGCGCCTTTGCCACGCCCATCGGTTATCAGACCAATACGCTGGTCTACGGGCCGGGGGGCTATTCCTTTTCGGATTTCCTGAAAGTCGGTGTGCCGCTGAACCTGACCGTTGGGATGCTGGCCTCGGCACTTATCCCGTTGATCTGGCCGCTCTAGGGCGCCCGATGCGTCGACGCATCGGGCGTTTCCGTCGGCGGAAACGTCACTCGCCGTAGCGCGCCACGAAGCGACGCAGGATTTCGACCGGCACTGTCACATCGCTGGAATGACACATGGCGATCAGGTCGTCAGCGGTTTCGGGCGCAAAATAACCTTTGTGGCGATAAATACGGATGCGATCCTCGAAAACGCCTGCATCTGCCTCGGGATGAAATTGCGTCGCATAGACGTTCTGCCCGTAACGGATCATCTGGTAGGGACACGGGTCGGAGGCCAGTAGGTGCACACAGCCTTCTGGCAAATCCTGCACCGCCTCTTTATGGCCGACAAAGGCATCGAACGCCCCCGGCAACCCCGCCACCAGCGGATCCACCGCGCCATCAGCCGTTACCCGGCAGGTCACAGGGCCAACCGGCTCACCATAGCGGCGCTTGGACACCTCGCTGCCAAGGTGATGCCCTAGTATCCCGATGCCATAGCAGCAGCCCATGAAAGGTACATCACGCGCCGTGATCTCAGGCATGAGCGACAGGATCTCGGCTTCGATCCGCGCTTCGACCGGGTCTTTGGTCGCCGGATCATCCGACACACAGCCCGGCCCACCCCCAACAATGACCCCGGCATAGTCAGATAGCTGCAACCCTTCCGGCAGCGTCTCTCGGTCCAGACACACGCGATGCGCCTGCGCTTCGGTCAGTCCACCTTTTTCAAGGAATGCGGCGTATTCGCCATCACTCGCCTCAGCCTCGGGGCGCAATTGCAGAATGAGAAACGGTTTCATGCCATCCTCATACCCAACCGGGCCCACGACGCAAATCCCGAAAACGCAACTTGTTCCCGCCCCGTTTTTTGCGCTAAAGACGCCCAAACTTCTCGACATGCGACAATCAGGGATACAGACATCATGGCCGGCCATTCCAAATGGGCAAACATCCAGCACCGCAAGGGCCGTCAGGACAAGATGCGGGCCAAGCTGTTTTCGAAGCTTTCCAAGGAAATCACAGTCGCCGCCAAGATGGGCGACCCCGATCCCGACAAGAACCCACGCCTGCGCCTTGCGGTGAAAGAAGCGCGTGGCCAGTCGATGCCCAAGGACAACATCGAACGCGCCATCAAGAAGGCTTCGGGTGGCGAGGGCGAAGATTACGAAGAAATCCGGTACGAGGGTTACGGCCCGAATGGCGTGGCGGTGATCGTCGAGGCGATGACCGACAACCGCAACCGCACCGCATCCAACGTGCGCTCAACCTTCACCAAGAACGGTGGCAATCTGGGCGAAACCGGATCTGTTGGCTTTATGTTCGACCGCAAGGGCGAAATCACCTATCCCGCCAGCGTCGGTGATGCAGACACGGTGATGATGGCAGCCATCGAAGCGGGCGCCGAAGATGTCGAAAGCACCGAAGATGGCCATGTGATCTGGTGCGCGGACACCGATCTGAACGAGGTCGGCACAGCGTTGGAAGCAGAACTGGGCGAATCCGAGTCGACCAAGCTGGTGTGGAAACCAACAACCACAACAGAGCTCGATCTCGACGGTATGACGTCGCTGATGAAGCTGGTGGATGCTCTGGAAGACGATGACGACGTACAGCGCGTCACCACCAACTTTGAAGCCTCCGACGAAGTCATGGCCCAGTTGGAAGAGGCCTGAGCGTCAGGGGCGGTCGACCGCCCTTGACTGTATTTTCGAAAATACAGGAAATCGCCTTTGAAGGCGCTTTTTTGTTAGCACTTCAGGGCGCGATCCAAAGTCTGGGCGCTGTAGTCTCCAAGTCGGCGCTGGTTTAGGTTGGAACCGTCGAATGTGACTGCAATAATCGAAGCCCAGCCCGCATCCGCCAGCACCATTTCCGGCCCCTGCCCGCAATCGCGCAGACCACCCGCGATGTAATCCCAGCCGATCCGATGATTGGTGACACCGTTCAGCGTTGCCACCTCGGAAAGAGTTCCGCTTGCATCGTAACGCCAGACCCGTAGCACCTTGGCCAGATGCGGACGATCAACATAGGCCAATTCAACCAAACCGTCGCCATCTAGATCTGCTACCGCAACCGGAGCGAGCCAGCGAAACCGTGTGCCGATGAAAGGTGTTTCTGCCTTGGCGGCCAATGCCCCATCGACCAAACCCCAAATCGCCAATCGCGCGCCTTGGGTCTCGTGGCTTTCCACGACAACCACCTCGGGCGCACCATCGCCATCCACATCGACAACACGGGGCGCCAGATCTTCGAATACGATGTCGCGCGCCCAGCGGGCGGACATTTCACGTCCGTCGCTTAGCCGCACGGCCAGTGTGTCATATTCGATGTCATCACCCAGCACACCGTGCGGATACCGTGTGGTCGGCCCATCGTACCGCGCCGATACGATCTCTTGCGCTGCGGATTGTGACGCCAGTCCAATCACCAGCGCCGCGATATGGGCCAATCGCATGATCAGATCTGCTTTTCAGGCATCTGGACGACAAGACCGTCCAGCGCATCACTCACCTTGAGTTGGCAGGTAAGACGCGACCGCTCTGGGTTCGGCTCATACGCGAAATCGAGCATGTCCTCTTCCATGTCTTCCTTCGGCGGCAGTTTGCCGACCCAATCGGGGTGCACATAGACGTGGCAGGTCGAACAAGCGCACGCACCGCCGCAATCGGCCTCGATGCCCGGAATGCCATTGTCGCGGGCGCCTTCCATCACGGTCAGGCCGTTTGCCACGTCCACGACATGCTCTGTGCCGCCATGCTCAATATAGGTGATTTTTGCCATTACAGCGCTCTCCGTCTCAGAAATCGTCACATACCTAGTCCGGCTGGATCGAACCTGCCAGCCCCTTTCGACCTCAAATCGCCGACAGGCCTTTACGCCAAGGGCACAACATGGCCATCTGGTTGAAATGAAGCAACCTTGGCGAAAAAGGATGCACGGATCATGCAGATCACACGGCGCGGGATTCTGGTTGGCGCAATCCTGATGGCGCTGACAACATCTGCTTGGGCAGAAAGTGTGTCGATGGTGCGCTATCTTGCGCAGGGTGGCGACATCAAGCTGGACACTGAAAGCGCTGCTGCCGACACACCCTTCGCCATCGCCTCGGTCGGCAAGACGATGACGGCTGTAGCCGTGCTGCGCCGGGTGGCACATGGTGATCTAGGCCTTGACGATCCCGTAGCCGATTGGGTTGCGCCTAAGATCGCCGAGGGGTTGGGCGGGCTGAACGATATCACCCTGCGCCACCTGCTCACCATGACGTCTGGTCTGCCCGACTATTACACCGACGACTACCTTGAAGATGCGCTGGACACCCCAAGCCTTCAAACCCCGACCATCGCGCTTAGCTATGCGTTCGAAGAGCCTGCGCTTTTCGATCCCGGTCGTGGGTTCGACTATTCCAACACGAATTACGTACTGCTTGGCCTGATCCTTGAAGAAGAAACCAGCCTGACCTATGCCCAAGCCCTTCAGCGCGAAGTGTTTCGCCCTGCTGGCATGACGGACAGTTTTGTCTTCGGCAGCCGCCCCCTGCCCGGCAGTTTCGCGGATGTGCCGCGCGACGTGCGTGCCTATTACCAAGGCACCGGTTTCGGCGATGGTGGCGTGATCTCAACCGCGCGGGACGTGGCGCGCTTCTACCGTGCGCTGTTCATTGACCAAACGCTGTTGCCGCCCGATCTGCTTGGCTTGATGACACACGACGCGAGGGGGGAAGGCTATGGCATGGGCATCGAAGTCGATGGCGATACCGTCGGGCATTCTGGCGGCGATCTGGGCTTTTCCTCGGACGTGCGCCTGCACCGACCTTCGGGCACCATCGCCGTAATGCTGATCGCTGAAGAAGACGCCGACACTGGCTGGACCGACGATCAGATGCCGGACTGACCCGCCTTGGACGCATCGCGATAGGCGGCAGGTGTCATGTCAAAACGGCGCTGGAATTCGCGGTAGAAATTCGACCGGGTCAGAAAACCTGACTGTTCCATCACCTCGGCCACGCTACCCTGCCCCTCTGCCAGCAGTGTGGCGGCATGATCCAGCCGGAAGTCATTTACGTATTGCGACACGTTCATGCCCTTGACCTGATTGATCGCCAATGACAGCGCACGGGACGGCACAGTCAAGCGCTTGGCCAACCGATCAACGGTCAATTCGGTGTCCAAGTATAGCTGAGTATCGATCAACACCTGCCTTGCGCGTGCCTCTAAGACGGCCCCGTCGCCGTCAGGCGATGTTTTGACCACCGTGACCTGCGATGTCAGCCGCCCGCCACCCTTTGACGCTGCGACGATCACCGCGATCAGGCCGAACGCCATGACAACGGCCCCGGCCGAGATCACCGCCATGGCATCACCACTGCGCTGCGCGGCAAAGCTAAGTGCAATCACCGTGTCAGCCAAAGCAAACACCAGCAGCAGACCCGCCGCCGCCAACATCCAGCGCCGCAGAACGATCGCGTTCTCGATCCGTGCGTGGGACAGGTGGTTCACCCCGCGCGACCACGTCCATAGCAAGGCACAGGCGTAGACCACGTAGCTCAGCCCGACGATCAGATCGAGGTCCAGAAGGTCGGCGAATATCCACGGCGCCAACGCGACAATCGCCCCGGCGCCACCAAGATGCCACAGCGCCAGTGCGCCCACCCGATCCCGCGTGAAACTGGCAAAGCCCAGCCAAAGAAGTGGCCCGGCGAACAACGGCAGCGACCGCTGTACGGGCACCAATCGGTCAACCCCATAGCCGAAACGCAAACCGACCATGAACGACCCGACGGCCAGCACCAGAAAGAAAGCTGCGAAGAATCGCGTGGCTGTCCGCCGCCCCAGATCGGCACGCAAAACCAACCCTGCAGCCACCGCCGACAACAGGAACGTGAGCATCGGCAACGGAAAAACCGCCAGATCGCTCTGCATATCCTGTCCTCTTTCGTGTGTCCCCTGTCCTGCATCATGATCAAGGACAGCGGAACCGGGTTCAAGCCATTGTTTTGCAACGGTCCGGCGGTGATGTCTGACCCATCACACACCCGCATGATGGAGATTGACATGACCCTTAGAACCACCCTCGCCGCCTTGCTTTTGAGTTCAAGTGCATTGGCCGCACAAGATGCATCGACCGGCATGCAACAATTGATGATCCCCGACTCCCAAGGTGCGCGCCACCTTGAAGGATTTTTCTGGTACCCGGCAAAGCCCGCCGACACCGTGTCCGCCCACGGCAACGCCGTTTGGGAGCCAATCCAGGTCGCCCCGGACGCGCCTGCACTTGACGGAACCTTTCCCTTGGTGGTCCTCTCACACGGCATGTTCGGTAACGCCCGCAATCAGGCTTGGCTTGCCGAACGGCTGGTGGCCCAAGGTTATGCAGTGGCTGCCATCGACCATCCCGGCACCTCGACCTTCAACCGCGATCCAAACCACCAGCGCGAATTGTGGAACCGGCCCAAAGATATCTCGCGGCTGATTGACCACCTGACACGCGAGTCCCGCATCAACGCAGATCGCATCTACATGGCGGGTCACTCGCTGGGCGGGTTCACCGCCGTGGCGCTGGCAGGGGGGCAGTATGACCCGGATGGGTTCGACTCGTTCTGCGACGCCATGCCTGACGATTTGGTCTGTGGCATCTTCGAGCGATGGAATGTGGCCAAAACGCCCGAGGACCGCACCGCGATGGCGCAAGACCTGTCCGACGACCGCATCCGCGCCTTTGCCGTGTTCGATCTGGGCGGCATGCAAACGTTTTCGGCTGACAGCCTTGGGACCATCGACACCCCGATGCTGGTCTATGGTGCGCCAGTTGACCTTGAAGGCTTAAACCTCGACGTGGAAAGCCGCGCCTTGGTGGCTCATTTGCCTGCGGCGATGACGACGTACCACGAACCCGAAACGCTCGCGCATTTCGACTTTCTGGGGGTCTGCACAGAAAACGGCCTGGCGATCCTCAAAGCCGAAGAACCTGACGACGCCTTTGTCTGCGCAGATGGCCGCGCAGCACGGCGGGCGGAACACGCGCAGATCGCCAGCGAGGTGGCCGCGTTCTTTGCACAGCACTAAGACCGCGCGCCAACGGGATCACGCAAACCCGTTGGCGCAACCCACGTTCTGCGGTTAGAGTTTTTCAAACAGAACCGGACCCGCAAATGACCGCCTTGCAGATCAACGACTCCAACCGCAGCGTCACGTTGGACGGCCAGCCTGTCACGCTTGGCGCGCGGGCATTTGATGTGCTGGCCTATCTGGCGGAACAACCCGACCGTGTCATCACCAAGGAAGAATTGCTGGATCACGTCTGGTCGGGCGTTCTGGTCGAGGAAAGCAACCTAACCGTCCAGATCGCGGGCCTGCGCAAGGCGCTTGGCAAAGACGCGATCAAGACCGTGCCGGGGATAGGCTACAAGTTCACTCTGGGTGCTCGGACCGACGAGAAAGGGGTCGCAGCGAACAAGGACGCACCAATCGTTCCCAGCATCCCGTCCCTGGCCGTGCTGCCCTTCGCAAACCTGACCGGGTCTGACGACAACGGGTATATGGTGGATGGGATCGTCAACGAAGTCACCTCGGCACTGGCACGGGTGTCGTCGTTCTTCGTGATTTCGAACACCTCGACATTCACCTATCGTGGCAAGGCGGTGGATTTGGCCCAGGTCGGGCGGGACCTTGGCGTACGCTATATACTCGAGGGCAGCATTCAAAAGGCCGGCAACCGCCTGCGCATCTTTACGCAACTGATCGAGGCCAAAACTGCGCGCATGATCTGGCATGACCGGTTCGATGGGAGTGCCGAAGACATATTCGACCTGCAAGACAGCGTCGCCGAAAGCGTCGCTGCCGCGATCGAGCCAAAGCTGATCTGGGCCGAGGCCGCGCGGGCGCGGGCGAAACCCACGGAGAATCTAAGGGCCTATGACCTTTGCATGAAAGCGGCTCCATTGGTCTACCGACAGAATTCGCTGGCAAATCTGGAAGATGGCTTGGGCCTTCTGCGCGAGGCTCTCATTCTGGACTCGAACTACACCTATGCCAAAGCGCTGATCTGCTATGCGCACACCGGAGCCTTCGCTGCCCGGTGGTGGCCGTTCGAAAAGGCGCAGGCGGCGCTGCCTCTGGCGCATGAGGTTCTCGACATCAATTCGGACGATCCTTTGGCGCTGTGTTACGTCGGGCATTACATCGCATATATGGGGCACGACACGAACACAGGTCTCACTGCGCTGAAACGGGCGCATTCACTCAATCCGAATTCCGCCAATATCGAAATGTTGTTGGGCTGGGTCTACAACTACATTGACCAAAGCGACCTTGCAATCGAGCATCTGCGCCGCGCCATTCGCATCAGCCCGTTGCATCCACAAGTCGGCATCATGACCTCTGGCATTGGAAACGCTCTTTTTCAGAAAGGCGAAATCGAAGAGGCGACCAAGTACTATGAACAGGCTTTGACCGAGTATCCTGAATTCGCGACGATCCAGCTTGGTCTGATGGGGTGCTACTGGAAAGTCGGGGAGTTCGAGAAGTCCGCCCAGATGGCGCAGTGGTTCCGACAAAAGGTTCCGGACATGTCCATTGCGTTGTTCCAACGAACGCGCCCTCAGAACAGTCAGTCGTACCGGGACGCTGTCATAGCCGCTCTGCGCGCCAATGGCTTTCCCGAGGATTAACGCATCAGCTTGTCGACGGCCCGGCGGTGCGCTTCGGCGCGGTGTTGGGCGGCGACGATTTGATCGGGGGATGTGCCCGGGCGTGTGGTGGTGGCTGTCACACGGGCCGAGATGAATTTTACCAAACGGTCAAAAATGCTTTTGGCGTCGAGTGCGGTGTTGGTGCCTGCGGTCTTGCGTGTGTCAAAGTAAGCCATGATGCCCTCATCGGTCTGTGTTGCTGTCTGTCCTGACACTCCCACATGGGTGTGCTTTCCGTCCTTAAGGCCGGATTAATACCAACGGCCCTATGAATTGACCGCTTTGGCATATTCTCGGTCACTGATAGAACGGACGCGTTCCTGATCGTTTGCGAAGAAGTTCCACGCGTCACAGCATCGCGCAACGATGTCGTCGTAGGTATCGAACACGGA
>JANSYF010000108.1 GCA_024742575.1 Paracoccaceae bacterium
ATCATCCGCTCGCGTCACGCTAAGAAGAAGGGGCGGTAAACCATGTCGCGCTCTGTATGGAAGGGCCCGTTCGTCGATGCCTATGTCTTGAAAAAGGCAGAAGCATCCCGCGAATCCGGCCGCAACGAAGTTATCAAGATATGGTCGCGCCGCTCGACGAGCCTGCCCCAATTCGTGGGACTGACGTTTGGCGTGTATAACGGCCACAAGCACATTCCAGTCAACGTCTCCGAAGACATGATCGGTCAGAAGTTCGGTGAATATTCACCGACACGGACCTATTATGGTCACGCGGCAGACAAAAAAGCGAAGCGGAAGTAAGTCATGGGCAAGGAAAAGAACCCCCGCCGCGTGGCTGACAACGAAGCCATGGCGAAGCTGCGGATGCTGCGCACCAGCCCGCAGAAACTGAACCTTGTCGCCGGTCTGATCCGTGGCAAGAAAGTGGATCGCGCGTTGACTGATCTGACCTTCTCGAAGAAGCGGATCGCTGCTGACGTGAAGAAATGCCTTCAGTCGGCCATCGCAAATGCCGAAAACAACCATGGGCTTGACGTGGACGAGTTGATCGTCGCCGAAGCCTATGTTGGCAAGAACCTCGTGATGAAGCGTGGCCGTCCCCGGGCACGTGGCCGTTTCGGCAAGATCATGAAGCCGTTTTCGGAGATCACCATCAAGGTGCGTCAAGTTGAGGAGCAGGCCTAATGGGTAACAAAACCAATCCGATCGGCATGCGTCTTCAGGTGAACCGCACCTGGGACAGCCGCTGGTACGCAGACACCAAGGACTACGGCAATCTTCTGCTCGAAGACATCGCAATGCGCGAATTCATCGAGAAAGAGTGCAAGCAGGCTGGTGTTGCACGCGTCATCATCGAGCGTCCGCACAAGAAGTGCCGCGTAACCATTCACACAGCACGTCCTGGCGTTATCATCGGCAAGAAAGGCGCGGACATCGAGACGCTCCGCAAAAAGCTGGCCGCGATGACCGACTCCGAACTGCACCTTAACATCGTTGAAGTGCGCAAGCCGGAATTGGACGCGCAGCTGGTTGGCGAAAGCATCTCTCAGCAGCTTGAGCGTCGTGTGTCCTTCCGTCGTGCCATGAAGCGCGCCGTGCAGAACGCCATGCGTATGGGTGCTCTTGGCATCCGCGTGAACGTTGCCGGTCGTCTGGGTGGCGCAGAAATCGCACGGACCGAATGGTACCGCGAAGGCCGTGTGCCGCTGCACACACTGCGCGCCGACATCGATTATGCCAATGTCGAGGCGGAAACGCCCTACGGCATCATCGGCATCAAGGTCTGGATCTTCAAAGGCGAGATCATGGAACATGATCCGGCCGCACGGGATCGCAAGGCACAGGAACTGCAAGACGGTCCCGCACCGCGTGGTGCTGGCGGCGGTCGGAGGAACTAATCATGCTTCAACCAAAGCGTACAAAATTCCGCAAGATGTTCAAAGGCCGGATCAAGGGCGAAGCTAAGGGCGGCTCTGATCTGAACTTTGGCACCTTCGGCCTCAAGGCGCTTCAGCCTGAGCGTGTGACAGCACGTCAGATCGAAGCAGCCCGTCGTGCCATGACGCGTCACATGAAGCGTCAGGGCCGTGTCTGGATCCGGATTTTCCCGGATACACCGGTCACGTCGAAGCCAACCGAAGTCCGTATGGGTAAAGGTAAAGGTTCCGTCGATTATTGGGCCGCCAAGGTGAAGCCGGGCCGTGTGATGTTTGAAATCGACGGCGTCGGTGAAGACATTGCCCGCGAAGCGCTGCGTCTGGCCGCGATGAAGCTGCCGATCAAGACTCGCGTCGTCGTTCGCGAAGATTGGTAAGCGGTTCGGTGCGTGCAAGCACGCACCCTACGAAATCAAGAACCCCCGGTGTGAAAACGCCGGGGGTTGTAAATTTAAAACTACCCAATTATGCAAAGTGGTGTAAAAATCTTGCGTCAGGTCGCGTTTTGGAAAAACTTGATTGGAAGTTCGCTTCGGCATCGTACGTAGCGATGGTTTTTGGAATGGCTGCCCATGGTCTCTTTAGCCATTTTTCTCAAACTCAGGTTTGGGCGTGGAACGCTTTTTTGGCGGCATTTGTTATATCGCCACTTGTGTTCTTTGCTTTTTTGGCTGTCATCAGATCGTCAATTGATTTGCTTACGGCAATATTGATATCCTTTCAAAACGGGTTTTTCTGGAAAGATATATTGCAAGGTGCTGCGCCAATTTTGGGTAACAACTGATGCAGTTTCTAGGCATACCCATAATCGAGTTGCTGTTGGCGCTCGGCGCCTCGCTGACTGGTTTTGTGAGCATAGCCAAGGCGCATTCCAAAAAAACCATTGGAATTGTCGGGGTAGCGTACGTGTTAATTTCAATTTCCTATTTGTTTGCAGCCATTGTTTAACACCGGCTGTGGGAGTAGGTTTATTCCCACCGGTAATTAAAGCTCACCGACACCCGCTCATCCTCCGACTGGTTCATCACCACCTCGTGGCGCAGCCAGCTTTCCCAGAGCAGAACGTCACCGACCGCAGGTTTCACATAGATGAAGTTCCGCATCTCCTCGCGCGCGTCTTTGCGGCGGGGTGGGGCGGCCATCATCATGGCGTGGCGGGGGTCTTCCAGCTTCAGCGCGGATGCGCCTTCGGGCATGGACACGTAGGTGGTGCCGGAAATCACCGAGTGGGGGTGGATGTGGGCGGCGTGAAAGCCGCCTTCCGGAAGGATGTTGATCCAAAGGTCCTCAAGCACCAGTTTGCGCCCGTCCAGATCGAATTCCAGATCCTCGGCAAAAGCGGCGACATGGGCGTCGAGCGATGTGACCAGATCGGCAAAGATCGGAAAGCGCCAGGGCAGGTCGGACAATGAAGCATAGGACGTGTAGCCGGGATAGGCGTTGTCCTCGCACCATTGTTGGCCGGCCTCGTCATCTTCGGCGATGGCGAAACAGGAGTTTTCCATTTCATCTGCATCAATCGCCGGTCTGTGTTCGGACAGCGGTGCATGGTAGAGGCGGGTCACGAAGAGGGAAGATATTGTGCTCATGCGCCAGTCATAATATGCGTTTCCGCCATTGGCGAGAGGGCAAGATCACACCTTGTAAACAAAGGGGTTGCGCGACTCCGACATCCCGCCTATACGCGCCACTTCATCCACCTCCACCGGGAATCGGGGTGACCCACATCAACGATGGGGCCCGCCGGTGATGTTGATAGAAAGGAATGGCGCATGAACGCCAAGGAACTAAATGACAAGACACCGGATCAGCTCCGGGATGAGCTTGTTTCGCTGAAGAAAGAGGCGTTCAACCTCCGCTTTCAGCAGGCCACAAGCCAGCTTGAGAACACCGCGCGTATCCGTCAGGTACGTCGCAACGTTGCACGCATCAACACCGTGCTGAACCAAAAGGCGGCTTCGGCTGCCAGCGACGCGTAAGAGGGAGCCAGACAGATGCCCAAACGTATCCTTTCCGGCACCGTTACATCGACAGCAAACGCTCAGACCGTGACCGTTTCCGTCGAACGCCGCTTTAAGCACCCGGTCATGCAAAAGACGATCCGGAAGTCCAAGAAATATCGCGCCCATGATGAGGCCGAGAAATTCGCAGTTGGGGACGTTGTCCGCATTCAGGAATGCGCCCCCAAGTCGAAGACCAAACGTTGGGAGGTTATCGCTGAGTAAGCGATAGCCTTTCGGCATTTACGAAACCCCCGGGCCAATGCCTCGCTCTGAGCGGTCCGGGACGTCGGGAGACATATTATGATCCAGATGCAGACCAACCTGGATGTTGCTGACAACAGCGGCGCGCGCCGTGTTCAGTGCATCAAGGTTCTGGGTGGGTCCAAGCGGAAGTACGCATCGGTGGGTGACATCATCGTTGTATCCGTTAAGGAAGCCATCCCGCGCGGTCGCGTAAAGAAAGGTGACGTCCGTAAGGCCGTCGTCGTACGCACCGCTAAAGAAGTCCGTCGCGAAGACGGCACAGCCATCCGTTTTGACCGCAACGCCGCAGTGATCCTGAACAACGCAGGTGAACCGGTCGGTACGCGTATCTTTGGACCGGTTGTGCGTGAACTTCGTGCCAAGAACTTCATGAAAATCATCTCGCTTGCTCCGGAGGTGCTGTAATGGCTGCTAAACTCCGCAAAGGTGACAAGGTGGTTGTTCTTGCCGGTAAAGACAAAGGCAAGTCTGGCACTATCTCGTCCGTCGATCCGAAGGCTGGCAAGGCCATCGTTGATGGCGTGAACGTTGCTATCCGTCACGTACGCCAGTCCCAGACAACTCAGGGTGGCCGTACTCCGAAAGCGATGCCGATCGACCTGTCGAACCTGGCCATCGTTGACAAGAACGGCAAACCGACCCGCGTTGGCTTCAAAGTCGAAGGCGACAAAAAGGTCCGTTACGCCAAGACAACAGGGGATGTGATTGATGCTTGATACTGCAACCTACACCCCGCGTCTGAAATCTGCTTTCCGCGACCAAATCCGTGCCGCGATGAAAGAAGAGTTCGGCTATTCGAACGACATGATGATTCCGCGCCTCGACAAGATCGTGCTGAACATCGGCTGCGGTGCCGAAGCTGTCCGTGACAGCAAGAAAGCAAAATCCGCTGTTGAAGATCTGACAAAGATTGCTGGTCAGCAGGCCGTGACCACCAAGGCAAAGAAATCCATCGCGGGCTTCCGTGTTCGGGAAGAAATGCCGCTTGGTGCCAAGGTAACCCTGCGTGGCGACCGGATGTACGATTTCCTTGATCGTCTGATCACCATCGCGATGCCCCGCATCCGGGACTTCCGCGGCGTGAAGCCGTCCTTTGATGGTCGTGGCAACTTTGCCATGGGCATGAAAGAGCACATCGTGTTCCCCGAAATCGACTTTGATAAGGTCGATGAAGTCTGGGGCATGGATATCATCATCACGACGACCGCAAAGACC
>JANSYF010000060.1 GCA_024742575.1 Paracoccaceae bacterium
CTGTGTCATTGCTGTCTCTTGCTCCCGTGGCCGCGTCGTCTTAAACCGCACCTAGTGGAAATTCCGAACGAAGGAAACGCAGCAGATGGCTACGCAAGCGCCCGAAACCAAGATCGTGGACAGCTACCGCATCGCCTGTGACGGCGGTGAAGGGGCCTTGGGGCACCCGCGCGTCTGGCTGCAAATCCCGCATGACACCGGCTGGGTCGAATGTGGCTATTGTGATGCGAAATACATCCACACGGATTTCGCTGACAAAAAGGACTCGTGACGTCCAAGCGTCTTTGTGCAGCGCTTTTGGCGCTGGCTGTCTGTGTGACGATCGTCACGCGGGTCTGGCTGCGGATCGACCGGTATGACATTGGGCTGCTTGAGACGCTGGCGTTCAACTACCGCTATTTCACGATCTGGACGAACACGCTGGTCGGTCTGACCTGCGCGTGGGTCGCGCTGGGCGGGCGCGAACCGTCAAAAGTGCAAAGTGGGCTGCTTTTATCGATTTCGATGGTGGCCATCGTGTATCATGTGTTGCTTGCCCATCTGCGCGACTACCATGGCATCGACATGGTGATTGACCTGATGTTGCACACGCTCATTCCGTTGGGCTTTGCGGGCTATTGGCTGCTATTCGTGCAGAAAGCCGACCTGAGGTTTCCAGACATTCTGCCGTGGCTGATCCTGCCGTTGCTTTATTGCATTGTCGCAATGTTACGCGCCCAGTTTGACGGGCGGTACCCGTATCATTTCCTGAACCTTTCTGATCTCGGCCCGCTGCGCACGGGGCTAAACATCTTCGGGTTGCTGCTGGTGTTCTCGGGCTTTGGCGTGCTGATTGTGTGGGTCGGGCAACGGCTGGGCCGCGGCCCGGTCTTTGCGGGGTCACAGCCCTAGCTGATCGGGATGGGCGCCGGACCGCAGGGCAAGGCTGGTGTGTCATCCTCTGGCCCGGTCAGGAATTGCAGAACTTTCTCGCCGGACCATGCCGTGATTTCGCGCCCCTGATTGTCCAGCCCGCTGCCAATGACCGTTCCGGTTTCATTGTTGAGCGTGTGGTAAAGCACATTCGCCTCGACCCCGTTTTCACAGGTCATGCTGGCCCGCCCCGGCGTCTGCGGCCCTCCGGCGACCCATTCGCCGTTACATGCAGTGCCATCGTCCAGAAACCCGATGATGATGCCGGTGTCCCAGCCATGCACCTGACCGTCGAAGTAGACACCCTCAGATCCAAGACAGGCAAGCGCGCGTACGCAATTTGCTTTGTCGTAAGGAATATTCTCGCAGATCGGAAGGCTGTCCCTGAGATCGGATTTGGGTGCCAATCCATCAAGTTTCAACGCTTCATTTGCGACAACAGGAACCGTCCCGATTGTGAGAAAAACTGCACCAATTAAAGCCCGCACGACATTTGCTCCGGTTGCTGTATCAGACATGATCAGAAGATAAGTCACAGCTTGTGAAACGCCAATGACAAGACGCAGCGCCACGTTCGGGCTGGCACCTCTGCGCCGACCGTGGCACATCTTGGTTCAGCACGAAAATGGGGATGCGCGATATGGCTTTCGGCAAAGGACACCACCTTCACCTGATCGACGGGTCGGCCTTTATCTTTCGCGCCTATCACGCGTTGCCGCCGCTGACGCGCAAATCGGATGGTCTGCCGATTGGGGCGGTCAGTGGATTCTGTAATATGCTGCAACGCTATGTCGAAGGGAATGCTGGGTCGGACGTGACCCATATTGCGGTGATCTTTGACAAAGGCAGCCATACCTTCCGCAACGATATGTATGACCAGTACAAGGCCAACCGCGAAGCTATGCCCGAAGACCTGCGCCCGCAGATCCCGCTGACGCGCCGCGCCACCGAGGCGTTCAACATCGCGTGCGAAGAGTTGGAGGGCTACGAGGCCGACGACATCATCGCCACGCTGGCTGTGCAGGGGCGCAAGGCTGGGGGACGGGTGACCATCATCAGTTCGGATAAAGACCTGATGCAGTTAGTTGGCGACGGGGTCGAAATGTTTGACGCCATGAAGAATCGCACGATCGACCGCGACGGTGTCTTCGAGAAATTCGGTGTTTATCCAGAACGTGTGGTCGATGTGCAGGCGCTTGCGGGCGATAGTGTCGATAATGTGCCCGGAGCGCCGGGGATCGGTGTCAAGACGGCGGCACTACTGATCAACGAGTTCGGATCGCTAGAAGAGCTGCTGGACCGTGCGGGAGAGATCAAACAGCCCAAGCGCCGTGAAACACTGATCGAAAAGCGCGAGCAGATCGAATTGTCGAAAAAGCTGGTTCTTTTGGACGAGAACACGCCACTTGGGTTCACTCTGGACGATCTGGAGGTGCGCGAGCCTGACCCGGACAAGCTGATGGCTTTCTTGGCCGAGATGGAGTTCCGCACGCTGACCAAGCGCATCGCGGACGCGCTAGAGGTAGAGCCACCGGTTATCCAAGACACGACGCCCGAAGGTGCAAACCCTCCGTCCGGGGACGCGCCCGAATTACCCCCGATGGTTCCCGCGAATTACGAGTGTGTGCGTGATCTGGCGGCGCTTCAGGTTTGGATCGACGCGGCGAATGAAAAGGGTTGGGTGGCCTTTGACACGGAAACCACTTCGCTCAATGAAATGACCGCTGAACTGGTGGGTGTTTCGCTGTGCGTCGAGCCGGGAAAGGCCTGTTACATTCCGCTGGGGCACAAGGCGGACGGTGGTGAAGGCCTGTTCGGGTCGGACGATCTGGCCGATGGCCAAATTTCGATGGAGGCCGCGCTTGCTGCGCTTAAGCCGCTGCTGGAAAATCCGGCGGTGATGAAAATCGGCCAGAACATGAAATACGACTCCAAGATCATGGCGCGTCTGGGGGTCACTGTCGCGCCCATCGACGATACGATGCTTATGTCCTACGCGATGAACGCGGGGCTGCACAGTCACGGGATGGACACACTTGCAGAGCGCTATCTGGGCCACACGCCGATCCCGATCAAGGAGTTGTTGGGCACGGGGAAAAGCCAGATTACATTTGATCGCGTGCCCATAGACAAGGCCGTGCCCTATGCGGCCGAGGATGCGGAGGTCACACTGCGTCTGTGGCAGATGTTCAAGCCGCAGCTTCACCAAACCAAGGTGACCCGTGTCTATGAAGGTATGGAGCGCCCTCTGGTACCGGTGCTGGCCGAGATGGAGATGGCTGGAATCAAGGTGGACCGGGATACGCTGTCGCGCATGTCCAATGCGTTCAGCCAGAAGATGGCGGGTCTCGAAGACGAGATTTACGAATTGGTGGGCCGAAAATTCAATGTGGGCAGCCCCAAGCAACTGGGTGAGATCCTGTTCGACGAGATGGGTCTGGAAGGCGGCAAGCGCGGCAAGACTGGCGCTTATGCAACTGGTGCGGATGTGCTTGAAGACCTTGCCACCGAACACGAGTTGCCGCGACGGGTTCTTGACTGGCGGCAGCTTTCCAAGCTGAAATCGACTTACACCGACGCGTTGCAGGATCATATCAACCGCGACACAGGCCGGGTTCACACGTCTTATTCGATTGCGGGTGCCAGCACCGGGCGACTGGCGTCAACCGATCCAAACCTGCAAAACATCCCAATCCGGAGCGAAGAGGGCCGCCGTATTCGTGAGGCGTTTGTCTCAGAAGAAGGCAAGACGCTTGTCGCGCTTGACTATAGCCAGATCGAACTGCGCATCCTCGCGCATATCGCGGATATTCAGGCGTTGAAGGACGCGTTCAAGGACGGGCAAGACATTCACGCCGCCACCGCGTCAGAGATGTTCAACGTGCCATTGGACGAAATGACCCCGGACGTGCGCCGTCAGGCCAAGGCCATTAACTTTGGTGTGATTTATGGGATCAGCGGCTTCGGCCTTGCCCGCAACCTGCGCATCCCACGTGCCGAGGCGCAGGGGTTCATCGACCGCTATTTCGAACGGTTTCCCGGCATCAAGGCCTATATGGAGGAGACGACCGAGTTCGCCAAGACACACAACCGGGTCGAAACCCTGTTTGGTCGGGTGATCCACACCCCCGAGATCAACGCCAAAGGCCCGCGCGCCGGGTTCGCCAAACGCGCAGCGATCAACGCGCCGATCCAAGGTACGGCGGCGGACATCATCCGTCGGGCGATGATCCGGATGCCAGACGCGATTGCCAAGCTCCCTGCGAAGATGCTGTTGCAGGTACATGACGAACTGTTGTTCGAGGTCGAACAAGGGGCCGAGGACGATCTGATCAAGGTCGCGCGCGAGGTGATGGAAGGGGCTGCCGATCCGGTTGTTCATCTGACCGTGCCGCTGATCGCCGACGCGGGGCAGGGTAAGAATTGGGCCGAGGCACATTGATGTGTAGGAAAGATTTCGAAATCTCGTCTGCGGGCACTTCGAAGAGTCGTAAGCGCCGGTGACGCCCCTCAGGATTCCCAACGGAACGGCGCGGCAGCTTTGGCTGTCGGCCAATCTGTTGACCGATACTCCGACTGGGCCTTTGGATCTGGGCGCGTTGATCCAGTCGCTAGGGTTTGTTCAACTCGACACGATTCAGGTTGTGTCCCGCGCCCATCATCACATCCTCTGGAGCCGTAATCAAAAGTACCGTGAAACGATGCTGGACCGCTTTCTTGCGAAAGACCGGGCTGTTTTTGAGCATTTCACCCATGATGCGTCGGTTCTGCCGATGCAATTCTTGCCAATGTGGCAGCGGCAGTTTCGTCGAATGAAAGACAAGGTTGGCCGATCCTCTTGGTATGGCAAGCACCTTGACCCTGATCACCTTGACCACATCAAACGCCGGATCACCGAGGAAGGTCCCCTTTCGACCCATGATTTCGACACCAAAATTCAGGGCGCACGTGAGATGTGGAAACGTCCGCCGCATAAAATAGGGCTGGATTATCTATGGTATGCTGGAGAGCTGGCAACCTGCCATCGGGATGGGTTCACCAAGTATTACGATTTGGCCGAACGTGTTTTTCCCGATGACTTACGCACCCAAGATATGCCGGATCAGGATCAGATCGATTGGCTGTGTCATGCCGCGCTGGATCGGATCGGGGTTGGAACACTAGGCGAAATCCGCAAGTTTTGGGATGCGACAGAGGTTTCGGAAGTCACGGATTGGTCCGAGCGACAGTCTGCCTCTTTAATTCCAATCGAGGTTCAATCCGCAGATGGTATCTGGACCAAAGCGTTTGCTGCGCCGGATATCGAAGAGCGGATCGCGGTTTTGACGGCCCCCACATCTCGGCTTCGTATCCTGAATCCGTTTGATCCGGCTATTCGCGACCGCGCTCGGCTGAAACGGCTTTTTGGCTTTGAGTATACGGTCGAAATGTTTGTTCCCGCCGCGAAACGTATCTGGGGGTATTACGTATACCCCTTGCTAGAAGGGGAGCGGTTTGTCGGCCGGATTGAGGTGAAAGCTGACCGGAAGCAAGGCCTCCTGACGGTTCAAAACCTATGGTGGGAACCGGGCGTCCGCGCATCAGCACAACGCCAAAGGAAACTTGATGGTGAATTGGACCGCTTGGCGCGTTTGGCTGGTGTTTCCGAAGTCGATTGGCAGTTAACCGGGCATTAGTACCCACCCAGTTATATCAAAGAGGACCAGAATGCCTCTGCCGCAGGGCCAAGGTGACGATTGTCTGGGCGGATCTTGCGCAATTGCCGCTTTGTCACGGGATCGTTTGGCATCAGGAAAACCAGTTCACCGGACAAATGCTGCACGGCACTTCGTGGCAGAACGGTTGCGCCCAAGCCTGCGCGCACAAAGGACAAAAGTGCGGTTGTATTGTGGGCCTCAAGGCTGCATTCCGCCAAAAGGCGCGACACGCTTGCGTTGCCTACCAGCCGACAGAGCGGGTTTGCGATCAGCGGTTCGTGTTCCAACAGTTCCCATGACAGTACGTCAGTGCGCAAAACGACTTCGTGCAATGCGCCGCCGGCGCGGCAAACGATCCCAAGATCGTCCTCGAAAACGAGATTGCCGTCCTTGGGATCGTCGGTTGCGGCAGACAGGATTCCGATATCTGCCGCGTCCGTCATCACGCGCTGGCGCACGGTCGCGCTATCCACATCGCTTATGTCGAGTCGGACGTCCAGGTGGATCTGCCGGAATGCAGTAATGATTCCAGGCAAGATCGTGATCGTTGCAGAGGGCACCGTGGCGATCCTCACAGTTCCGGCCGTTGACACGGCATGTCTGCGGATCGCGTTGACACTATGCGTGAATGCGTCGGTCGCACGGTTGCTTTCCTCGAACACAAGTTGACCCAAAGGGGTCAGCTTGTTCTTCCGATCGGTTTCGAACAGCGGCGCTCCGATATCGTCTTCTAGCTGGGCCAACATCATAGAAACGGCCGACGCGGTTCGCCCCAACTGCGCGGCGGCCCCGTTCAACGAGCCGTGCTCTGCGACCATTCGAAAGGTGCGGAGCATCTCTAGTTTGATCGCCACTTCAGAAATCCTGATGTTGAATTAAGAAATTCCAGATTGCCTGAAGTTTGTAGTGACGTCTAGACGGGTATCAAGGCAAGAAAAGGAAAGACCATGATGAATACCGGACTCTATATCGACGGCCGCTGGACGGCCGGCACTTCTGAAATCGAGAACCGTAACCCATCCGACGTGTCCGACCTCATTGGTCTTTATGGCCAAGCCAGTGCCGACCAGTTGGACGAGGCGCTGTCGGCAGCGCGTCGGGCGCAACCCATCTGGTGGGCCGCAGGTATACAAAAGCGCCACGATGTGCTTATGGCGATCGGCACTGAATTGATGGATCGTGCATCTGAAATCGGTCGGGTTGTCGCCCGCGAAGAAGGCAAACCCTTGGCCGAAGGCACTGGCGAGGTTTACCGTGCCGGGCAATTCTTTACCTATTTTGCGGCGGAAGTTCTGCGCAATCAGGGTGATCTTGCCGAAAGCGTTCGCTCTGGGGTCGAGATTGATGTGCGCCGCGAACCTGTCGGTGTTGTCGCTATTGTATCCCCATGGAACTTTCCGGTGGCCACGCCTGCTTGGAAAATTGCGCCTGCCTTGGCGTTTGGGAATGCGGTGGTCTGGAAGCCCGCGAACCTCACTCCGGCGAGCGCCGTTGCACTGACCGAAATCATCGCACGACAGGACATTCCTTCCGGTCTTTTTAATCTGGTCACAGGGCCGGGCCGCGATGTCGGCCAGCGTTTGGTCGAAAGCCGGGATGTCGATGCAATCAGCTTTACGGGCTCTGTGCCTGTTGGTCGTGGCATTGCCGCTTCAGCCGTGACGAATATGACCAAGGTCCAGATGGAAATGGGTTCCAAGAACCCGATGATCGTCATGGACGATGCGGACCTGGATCTTGCCGTCGCTCATGCTGCAGGTGCTGCGTTTGGCGGAACCGGACAGAAATGCACTGCCGCATCGCGACTGATCGTCCATTCGGCGATCCACGATGTGTTCGTCGAAAAACTGGTCACGGCGGCAAAGGCTTATAAGGTGGGCCACGCGCTGGATGAGGGAACGCAGATTGGCCCCGTGGTTTCGGAAAGTCAGCTTTCGCAGAACATGGAATACGTGGCGCTGGGACAGCAGGAAGGTGCCGAATTGTTATGCGGGGGGACGCGTCTTGATCGTTCGACCGAAGGCTATTTCATGGCTCCAACGGTTTTTGCAGGCACAGGCAATGACATGCGGATCAACCGCGAAGAAATGTTTGCGCCCATCACCTGCGTCATCAAGGCTGACAGCTATGATCACGCGCTGTCCATCGCGAATGACAGCGAATTTGGTCTGACTGCTGGCATCATGACCCGCAGCCTGTCCCGTGCGAGCCATTTCCGCGCCAACATGCGCGCCGGGTGCGTGATGGTGAACCTGCCCACCGCTGGAACAGATTACCACGTGCCGTTCGGTGGGCGCGGTGCGTCATCTTTTGGCCCCCGCGAACAGGGCCGATATGCCGCCGAATTCTACACTACAGTTAAGACCGCCTATGTCGCGGCGGGAGCGCCGGAATGAGTGTTCTGATCGACGGTTTGCAATATGCCAACTGGTCGGAAAAGATCTTTCGTCAGATGCGTGACGGTGGGGTCGATGCGGTTCATGTCACTATCACCTATCACGAGACCTTTCGCGAAACGGTGCTGAACATCGAACAGTGGAATCGCTGGTTCGAGACTTATCCTGATCTGATTTTTCACGGACGCACCGCAGCCGATGTGACGCGTGCGAAAGAAACCGGGCGTACCGCAATCTTTTTTGGATCGCAAAACCCTTCGTGCATCGAAGACGATATCGGTCTGGTCCAAATTCTGCACACGCTGGGTCTGCGGTTCATGCAACTGACCTATAACAATCAGTCGCTCTTGGCGTCGGGCTGCTATGAGGACAGCGACACCGGTCTGACCCGCATGGGTCGCGAAGTGGTTGCCGAGATGAACCGCGTGGGACTTGTCGTTGACATGAGCCACTCCGGCGAGCGCTCAACGTTAGAGGCGATCGAACATTCAACACGCCCGATTGCGATCACCCATGCAAACCCGGCCAACTGGCATCCGGCCTTGCGCAATAAATCCGATACCGTCTTGCGCGCCTTGGGCGAGAGCGGCGGGATGTTGGGCTTTTCTGTGTATCCTCACCATCTGCGCGGCGGCAGCTCCTGCACGTTGACAGATTTTTGCGAGATGATCGCGCGCACCGCCGATCTGATAGGCATCGACTGGATCGGTATTGGAACGGACCTTTGTCAGGACCAGCCTGACAGCATCGTCGAGTGGATGCGCGTCGGTCGTTGGACCAAGCGGATTGACTATGGCGAGGGAAGTGCGGGGGCACCCGGCTTTCCGGATATGCCCGACTGGTTCGAGACCAATCAGGATTTTTCCAATATCGCGGCAGGTTTGCGCCAGGTCGGTCTGAGTGACACGGATGTTTCCGCTGTGATGGGCGGCAACTGGCTGCGGTTCTTTGAAGATAGTTTCTCGGCGCATCGGGCGGAGACCGGATCGTAAGCGCCAAGGTTCAACGGGCCATGTCGAGGCCCATGCATTTTTGTCAGGGAGGACAAGAAGTGAGCGATGCGACACAAACCGGTGGTCTAAGCACCACCTTCGGACGGGTGGACAAGCCCCTCTTTGCCGTCACAGGCGGATTTATCGTGATCTTCTGTGGACTGGCCCTTTTCAATATCGACCTGCTTTCCGCAATGGTCGATTGGGGCTTTAACTTTGCCGCCACTTACTTTGGCCTTTACTGGCAGATTCTGCTTTTGGCGACTTTTGTCATCGGTCTTGTTCTGTGTGTCCTGCCGGGCAGCCGAACAAAGCTTGGCAATATCGCCAGCCCGGAATTTACGATGTTCCAGTGGGGCTCTATGATTATGTGTACGCTGCTGGCGGGTGGCGGTGTGTTCTGGGCCGCTGGCGAACCGATCGCACATTACCTATCGACACCGCCCTTGTTCGGTGACCTCAGTGCCGATCCGCAAGCGCAGGCCCATGCAGCATTGGCACAAAGTTTCATGCATTGGGGATTTCTGGCTTGGGCCATTCTGGGCGCGCTGACCACGGTCATGCTGATGCATTACCACTATGACAAGGGACTACCATTGGCACCTCGCACGCTGCTTTACCCTGTGTTCGGGGATCGCGCGATCAACGGTCCAATCGGCCTTATCGCGGACGCGTCCTGCATCATCGCGGTGGTTGCGGGCACTGTTGGCCCAATCGGATTTCTTGGTCTTCAGATGTCCTATGGTTTGAACGCGCTGTTTGGCATTCCGGATACCTTTGCGACCCAGACTGTTGTGATCCTTGCTCTGGCCAGCCTTTACACGATTTCCGCGATCACGGGCTTGTCGAAAGGCATCCAGATGCTGTCCAAGATTAACGTGATCCTCGCCTTTGTCCTGATGGCGTTCATGCTGATCGCGGGGCCGACATTCTTTATCTTCGACGGTTTCGTTGGTGGTCTTGGCGTCTACCTTTCGAACTTTTTTGACATGGCACTTTACCGTGGGGATGCTGGCGTGTTCGGCGCACCGGGATGGCTCGGTTGGTGGACCGTATTCTTCTGGGGTTGGTTCCTGGGTTATGGACCGTTGATGGCGATTTTCATCGCGCGTGTCAGCCGGGGTCGCTCGATCCGTTCGATCATCGTGATGCTGGCGATTATCGCACCACTGGTCACCAATTTCTGGTTCACCATTATTGGCGGCACCGGTATTGCCTTGGAACAGGCGACACCGGGCGTGATCTCGGGGCCGTTCGAGGGCTTCAATCTTCCTGCTGGTCTTTTGGCGACGACACAGGCCATGCCACTTGGCTTCTTGCTGTCGCTGCTGTTTCTCGTACTGACGATGATTTTCGTCGCCACCACCAGCGACTCAATGAGTTTTGTAATTGCCACCTCCATGTCCGACGACACACCCTCGGTTGCCCTGCGCACATTCTGGGGCTTGGCGATGGGCGTGATGGCCTTGATCCTGATCTCGACGGGTGCCGGGGGGATCGGCAAGCTGCAAAGCTTCATTGTTGTAACGGCTGTTCCGGTGTCTTTGGTGCTGCTTCCGTCACTTTGGGACGCGCTGCGCATCACACTGACGCTTGGCAAGAAAGCCTGAACCTGTCTCAAATGGTGCGGAGGACAGCATCCTCCGCACTGAAAACCGCCATGCAAGGAGGCCATCATGGACTGCGCATCCCTGAATCCGTTTCCCGAGGCCGCCGCCTTTCGTCGATCCCCTTCCGAGGTGATGCGTCTGGAACGGATGGGCTGCGCGCATCCCACGCGGTTGTCCTTCTTGCGAACACTATTGCGGCGCGTGATGGATCAGGGTTGGGTGTTTGATCGTCCGGTCTGGGATGTGGATCAAGCTGGCGTTGGTCGCGCCGTTTATCGTGCGATTGGGCCGGATCGCACCTATAGTCTTGTCGCCTTTTCCCATGACTTGCCCGACGAAATGCGATCGGACCGTGTGATTGCCACCGCATGGGATGCGACCTTTACCATGTTTGACGGGGAGCCGACACAAGACGACCTGGATCGGCTTCAGGCCAATGTACCTCTGCAAGAGGCGGGGCGGATTAGCCGTAAGGAACTGTCGCTGAGCCGCGCCAATCGGTCTGTGCGATTGTTCGAACATGTGATCGACCGTCTGGCGGCGGGGCAACAGCCGGATGCCGATGAGGTCGAAGCGGTAGGCTATCTTATGCGCACCACCGCCGTCTACGGTTCGGGTAAATTCGGTGCAGCTGATTTGACCACCATTGCTGAACGACCAGAACTTAACGCGCCGTTTCAGGTCGAGATGATGTCTGTCTGGCTGACCCGGCAATTCACCGTCGATATCACAGAGCATTTGGCGCATGTGCGTGGCGGAGACAGGGCCGTAAGGCTTGATCCTGTGATCAAGCGAACACTTGGGGTTGGCAATTCCACTGGGTTGGGGATGGCGCCGTTTCTGGTGCGCCATCCTGTCTTGCTCAACAACTGGATGATGGCGCGAGAAGAAGCGCTGGCGCGGGTGCGCGCGCAATCAAATGCACAGCCAGACCGCGTTTCCGGATTCCGCAAAGCCTTGTCCGACGCGCAAGAGAACGCTGCCAAATGGACTTCGACCCATCCTATTCAGGTTACCAAGCTGGATGCGTTGCGCCGTGATCTGGCGCAGCTTGCCGATCATACCCGCGATTGGCCAACGACCAATGAACCACACCCTTGGGACGCGCTATGGCGCTGGGCCGAAGTAGAATTGTCCATCGAGGGTCAGGAAGCGTTGCTGTCAATCATACTGGAACCACATGGAGACCTAATTGACGGTCTGGCCGAGTGCATGATCGCCGACGAACAGGCGGCGTTCCGGCTTGACGGTTCCATGACCGTCGCAGAACTGATGGATCGATTGGAGCGCTATTACGACTGGGCGCTCGACATTGATTTTGACCAACCAGAGAACGCCGCTCGGTTCTGGTACGTGTCTGAGGAAAAGCTGGAGCCCCGATTGGGCGATCGTTTCGAAGAAGACGGTGCGGCGTTGGAGCAACCGCTGTGCATCGCGCGGTTAGCCAAAGACCTTCATACTGAGCTAGCGGTGCAGCCCGGAGAGACACCAATTGCGGCGTTTCTACTGGCTCACCCCGAACACCGCCTGATGGTGCGGCGTGCGCAGGTTGTCCAACGCCACCCCTATGCCGAGGTGCGCGACAACCTTATCGCGGCCGAGATGCTGCCGATTGATCTTATGCGCTGTAAACTGGCATTCTTCGGGGCAAGTCGCTTCGACCCGCGCTCTGACAAATGGGTGCGGATCAGTCTGTTCCAAGGATTACCGTACCCTTCAGATCTTTGTCCGGAGGGGTGGGCATGACCAAAGCAGCCATCGACGATCTGGAACCGAATGATCCCACCCGTTCCGGGCCGCCCCTTTCGGGTGAAACCGGAGCGTGGCTGTCTAATAATGAGATTGAGCAATTATGTCTCAAGGCAGCGCGGGGCGCTGGCATGAGTTGGGGGCTTGCCGAAGAGGCGGGTTTCGCCGCAGCTTGGCTTGCGCGGCGCGGAATGGACGGCCCGATGGCCGTTCTGACACAGCTGAACCATGCGCAGGGCCGTGCGTGGAACGAGATTTGTCCTGTCGTTGCCTCGGACCAGTTGCGTCCTGCCGATGGGAATATCCTTTGCCCCATCGCATTGGGCGCCGCACTTTGTGATCATGGCACGCTTCTTGGCCTCGGGGGGGATCAAAAGTCGCTTCGCATTGGTCCGGTGAGTCATCCTGTCTTGCTTTTGCCGTTCCTGTCCGACCTTGCGCGAACATGTGGTTTGAACCTGCGGCTGAGATGGTCTGACGGTACGGTTCTGCTTGGGGCGGATGGTAGCCTTTTGGGCGACGTTGACGTGATCGGCGCGGAAACCGCGTTTGAGGCAGAAATCTCCGCACACGTGGGTTCGGTCAGCCAAGATCAAACTGCACCGAAAGTGCGGCTTGTGGCGTCTAACACTCTGAATGGGCTTAACAGCTACGCCTTAAAAACCACTGTTCCCGCGTCCGAAGCGTCGCGCGCTGGGGCTGGGGCCGATGACAACGAATAATTCTTAGGATAGCTATGACCCTTCAAAGACTGCACCCTGGGCCCCGCATGAGCGAAGCGGTCCGGATCGGCGATATTGTGTTTTTGGCGGGGCAAATCCCGACAACACTGACCGGCGACATCGCCGTGCAGACGCGCGAGGTTTTGGGCGAACTGGATGCGGTCATGGCCGAACTGGGCGGATCGAAAGCCGATATCGCGTCCGTTCAGGTCTGGCTTAGCGACATGGCCGATTTTCAGGGCATGAACGCGGTGTGGGATCAGTGGGTCCACCCAGAGCACCCCCCGGCCCGCGCGACTGGCGGAGTTGCGTTGGCGCGACCGGGGATGCGCGTGGAAATGATCGCGATTGCGCGCGCGCCTAGATAACCCTTGCCCGCCGGATCAGATCAATCCGGCGGTCTTGAACAAGTCTTGCAAGTCGGCTTCTGGGCGCGGCCCGATGTGCGAAATCACTTCTGCGGCAGCAACGCAGCCCATGCGTCCAGCAGTCTCCATGTCGCGCTCGGTGGCAAGGCCATAAAGGAACCCCGCCGCGAACTGATCCCCGGCGCCGGTGGCATCCACGGGGACAACCTTTTCGACGGGAATGTCATAACGTGCACCTTCGTGAATGATCGACACGCCGTCGCCTGACCGGGTGCAGACCACGAGCGGGCAAATCGCGGCAACGGCGGCCAGATCAGCCTCCAGGTCGTTGTTTTGATACAGCGACATGATCTCGGCCTCGTTGCCGATCACGTAATCCATTTCGTTTTTGATCAGGTTCAGGAAATCGTCACGATGACGTTCGACGCAGAACGGGTCAGAGATCGCGATCCCGGCTTTCCCGCCCGCCGCGCGGCAGGTACGGGCGGTGCGGATGAAAGCGTCTTTGCCCTTGTCCTTGTCGAATAGGTAGCCTTCGAGGAACACCACCTCGGCCTCAGCCGCCACATCTTCGGAAACGTCCTCAGGCCCAAGTTCAGCCGAGATGCCCAGATAGGTGTTCATCGACCGCTCGCCATCGGGCGAGACAAAGATCATCGACCGCGAGGTTGGTAATTCACCACCCGGGACCGGCGCGTTGACGAAATCGGTGCCGTCTTCTTCCATGGCATCCGCGTAGAATCGGCCCAAGGCATCGTCATGCACCCGTCCGATGAAGGCGGTGCGCAGACCCAGATTACCAAGTCCGGCCAACGTGTTGGCCACCGAGCCTCCGGGCGTCTGCACACGTTCTTTCATCGCAGCATAGAGCGTTTCACCCCGTTCGCGCTCGACCAGCTGCATGATGCCTTTCTGAATCCCCATCAGGTCCAGAAACGTGTCTTCGGCGCGTGCAATTACGTCCACAACGGCATTGCCGATGCCGACAACCTGGTATTTCTTGCTCATTCGGTTTTGTCCTCGAATTGACAGAGTTCGCGGATCACGCAGACACCGCATTTGGGTTTCCGGGCCACGCAGGTATAGCGCCCGTGCAGGATCATCCAGTGATGGGCGTGCTGCTGAAAGTCGACCGGGATATGATCTTCGATGGCGCGTTCTACAGCCACAACATCTTTGCCGGGACAGATGCCGCTGCGATTGCCGAGGCGAAAAATGTGGGTGTCCACAGCTTGCGCCGGATAGTGCCACCACATGTTGAGAACGACATTCGCGGTTTTGCGACCTACGCCCGGCAGGCTCTCAAGTGCAGCGCGGGAGTTGGGTACTTCTCCGCCGTATTGATCGACCAAAATCTGGCTCAGTTTGATGACGTTCTTCGCCTTGTTGCGAAAAAGGCCGATGGTCTTGATGTGCTCAATGACACCTTCTTCACCAAGCGCTAGCATCTTTTCTGGCGTATCCGCGATCTTGAACAACTCGCGGGTGGCTTTGTTCACGCCAACGTCCGTCGCTTGAGCAGATAGCGCCACGGCAACGACAAGCGTATAGACGTTGACATGGTCAAGTTCGCCCTTGGGTTCGGGGTCCACCGCCTGAAAGCGGGTGAAGATCTCGCGGATCGTGTGGTAATCGAGTTGTTTCGCCATCGCTGTCTTATGACCGCCGGCGGGCGGCGGCTGCAACGGAAAACTGACGTTACTTGGTCAGACGTCCCCCGGCCATCAGCTCCGGATCGAAGGCCAACACGACGTGATAGGGCGACGGTCCAAAGCCAAGCTGCGGACAAAGTGCTTCGGACGGGGTGTTGCCGGTGCGGATGCCGGTGAAAAATTCAGTCATGCCGTGCTGACGGTTCATCTCGTCCAGCACTATTGCACCAAGGCGGCTGGCGATTCCCTCGCCCCGTCGGTCCGGGTGGGTGGACAGCATGCCCCACCAGCACAGCCCCGGCCAGTCAGAGGCGGGGTGGTACATCTCGACCGACGCCGAGGTGCCGACGATGCGCCCCGACGGTTCGGCCACATAGGCGCAAACTGCGGGCCGTTCGAGGCCGCGCATGAATGGCCCGAGCGGCAACAGCATGTCGCAAGCCTGTGTGACCGCATCGAGACCGGCCATGATTTCGGTTGGTGTGTCTGGCCCTACGAAGCCTTGGGTCAGGTCTTCGGCGAGGGGCCGCGCAGCCAAACGCGCGCGGGCCAAGGTCAGGCTTTCAGTGCTGCTGCGCCAATCCACGAAGCTGTCGGTTTCCAGCCCTTCGGCCTCCAGCGCGGCAATGCGGGTGGCAACATCCGCCTCTGGCACATGCTCGCAGGCGGCTGCACCCATCTCGCGGGCCATGGCGATCTGGCGCGACAGTGGTGCGACCTCGGGCGACGCCAGCCCCAGCGCACGCCCATGAGTGACGATGGCGGGATCATCACGCAGGTCCTGCCATTTTGCCCATACCCGAGCCTGCAACGCCTGCGAGGATGGTGGGCCAAAGGTTTCGACAGTTTTATTCATAATCCAGCGTGGCACATTTCAGGGGCGTTCCAAAGCCAAATTGCGCAAAGCGCAAAAACCGGGTCGCGGCAGGGTTGGTCTGCGAGATATGACGGTGTCAGAGGACAAAGAGGTGACGCGATGCAGGTTCTGAACGAAGACACTCACGGCTATCATTTCCACGTCATGCGCCGTGCACTTGATGTGATCGACGCGCAGGGGCCTTCGGTGTCACTGGACGAGCTTGCTTCGGAAATGAACATGAGCCCTGCGCATTTCCAGCGGGTGTTCTCGCGTTGGGTGGGCGTCAGCCCGAAACGCTACCAGCAATATCTGACGCTTGGCCACGCCAAGGCGCTTTTGGAAAATCGGTTTACAACTCTGCAAACCGCCCATGAGGCCGGTTTGTCGGGGGGTGGTCGATTGCACGACCTGTTCCTGCGCTGGGAAGCGATGAGTCCCGGCGATTTTGCCCGTAAGGGCGAGGGGCTGACAATCTACTGGGGCTGGTTCGACAGCCCGTTTGGTCCCGCCTTGGTGATGGGCACCGAAAAGGGCCTCTGTGGGATCGGTTTCGCATCTGAGTGCACAGAAACCGATGCGATGCAGGACCTGACGAGCCGTTGGCCCAATGCCACCTACATCGAAGCCGAAGACAAGCTTGATCCTTGGGTGCGCTCCGCGTTTGGTCAGACCGAGGGCGATGTGCCGCTTTTCATGATTGGCGCCCCGTTTCAGATTAAGGTTTGGGAGGCGCTGATGCAGATCCCCTCGGGCCATGTTACCACCTACTCCGAAATCGCTGAATTCATCGGCCACCCCAAGGCGGTGCGCGCGGTGGGAACGGCGGTAGGTCGCAACCCGATCAGCTACCTGATCCCCTGCCACCGTGCGTTGCGCAAATCGGGCGGATTGGGTGGTTATCATTGGGGTTTGCCGGTCAAACGCAGCATTCTTGCCTGGGAATCCGCCCGCGTCGAAGCCTGACGCCTGCGCGGAAACGTGCCGATTTCCCCGCGACATCAGGCAACTTCCTGTCTATGTTATCGCATAGCAGTAATCAGACGACCCCTACAATCGGGCGCAGATAGACGAGGCAAAAACATATGACATTTACAAAACTTCCCCTAACAGTCGCACTGTGCAGTGCAATCGCACTGTCGGCGTGTACGACCGGTAATTTCAACAATCCGAACGATCCGAACCGCCAAACCAAAAATGGCGCTTTGATCGGCGCCGGAACCGGTGCAGTGATTGGTGCTCTGATGGGCAACGATCCCGAAGAACGCCGCCGCAACGCTGCCGCAGGTGCGATCCTTGGCGCCGGTGGCGGTGCCCTCATTGGCAACCAGCTTGACAAGCAAGAGGCTGATCTGCGCGCGCAGATGGGCAACAGCAACGTCAACATTCAGAATACCGGTGACCGGCTGATCGTGACGCTGCCGCAGGACATCCTGTTTGCGACAGATAGCGCGACACTGCGCCCCGACTTGCAACGTGACTTGCGCACCGTCGGTCAAAGCCTTCTGGCTTATCCCGACACCACGGTTCAGGTTCTTGGTCATACCGATAACACAGGCGATGCAGGGTATAACCTGAACCTGTCGCGTCAGCGTGCACAGTCCGTCGCAAACATCCTGATGAGCGAAGGTGTGCCGTCTTTCCGTGTCCAGAGCATTGGTCGTGGTGAGGATCAGCCTTTGGCTAGCAACCTGACCCCGGAAGGCCGGGCACAAAACCGCCGGGTCGAGATCGTGATCCTGCCGAACGCCTGATCGCGGCATCAGCCTAAGAGTCCGATTCGAAACTATCTGAGCATTATTAATCCCTTGCGAGATGGCGTGTGACACGTCGAATGTGGGCGATGGTGATCCACGCCTCTGCGCTGGCGATGGATTTTTCCCAATCCTTTGAGAGCCGGCGGCATC
>JANSYF010000010.1 GCA_024742575.1 Paracoccaceae bacterium
GAACATTGTCCGTTTCGCCTGCACCCTCAGGGTGATCCATGATCCGCCACCTTCAGTCCGGTTAACATGCTGAAATATAACACGTTACTGGCCACTGTTGGGATGAAATCGCCCAGTTACTTGGGAAATGCGGGTTAAGATGGTCATGAAGAAAGTTCTCGTGACGTCCGTTTCCACAGGTGGATCCGGTGGTGAGGACCGATTGACCGAGAACGTTACTTTGAACTTTGAGCAGGTCAAGTGGACCTACGTGAAGCAAAAAGATGACGGTTCGGGCGAAGCCGACAAAGACTTCAAGTGGGATATCGGCGCGAACGTGGAGATGTGATCACGACCACCCGTCTTTAGAGTTTGAACTCTTTGACATACACCACAATTGGGAGCTCGCTGATGCAAAATACAGCAACAGACCTACTCAAATCCGGCGATCTGTCCGGAGCATTGGCGAGCTTGCAAGATGCCGTCCGGGCAAAACCGGACGATGCAAAACTAAGAACGTTTCTGTTCCAATTGCTCTGCGTGATGGGTGATTGGAAACGCGCAGTTGCCCAGCTTAAACTCTGCGCGCAGTTGGATGCTGCTGCCTTGCCGATGGCGCAGACCTACCGCGAGGCAATCATTTGTGAGGTGTTCCGCGAAAAGGTTTTTTCCGGCGACAAGGACCCCCTGATTTTTGGTGAACCACAAGACTGGGTCGCGCTGTTGGCGCAAGGGCTTAAAGCCTTGGCGCACGGCAATCCCGAACGCGCTGCAGAATTGCGAGAAAAGGCATTTGACAAAGCGCCGACCACGTCAGGGTCCCTAGATGAACAGGATTTTGAATGGATCGCGGATGCGGACATGCGGCTGGGGCCTGTTTTGGAGATCATTGTTAATGGCAAATACTTCTGGATGCCCTTCAACGTACTGTCCAGTTTGCGCCTCGACCCGCCGCAGGATTTGCGGGACACGGTCTGGACGGCGGCTAATCTGACACTCAAGAACGGTGGCGAATTGGTCGGGTTGATCCCGACGCGCTATGCCGGTACCGCCGAGCGGGGCAGTGACAGCATGAAATTGTCGCGCGTCACGGAATGGGAAGACCTTGGCAGCGATACATTTGCCGGTTTGGGGCAACGTCTGCTTGCAACGGATGCAAGCGAGGTGTCTTTGATGGACACACGTAATTTCCAGTTTGCCCCGGTGTCGGCGGACACCGAAGGCGAGGTCGGGGTTAATGGCTGACCGAACACTGACAGAGCGGCTGCAGCCGTCCATTCTTGACCGCCTCACCGATGACAATCCTGAAAAGACATCGGAAACCCAGTCAGATCGTGTCATCGACATTCGCAGGTTGCGCGAGATCATCCAGCGCGACCTTGCCTGGCTGTTGAACACTGGCAATCTGGATTTGGAACTGGATGCAGAACGCTATCCGAACGTTGTGCGCTCGGTGGTGAATTATGGCGTGCCGGATTCAACAGGGGATTTTGCCAACAAGAAGCGCGCGGTCGCAGTTCGAGATGCGATCCGGCGCGCCGTTGAATTGTTTGAGCCGCGTTTGATAGATGGAACTCTAAGCGTTGTTAGCCGCGCTGACGATCACGGGCGGGAATCGACAATCGTGTTCGATATCATCGCCGACATGTGGGCAGAGCCTGTTCCCGCCGAGCTGTATCTACGCAGTCAATTCGACACCACAACCGGGCATATCTCGCTCGAGCATGGAGGGTGATTGACGGTGGATACGCGGCTGCTCAGACACTATGAAACCGAACTCGCCTTCTTGCGTGAGATGGGCGCTGAATTCGCCAAGAGTTACCCAAAAATCGCGTCGCGGCTCGGGATGGATGGGCTGGAGATCCTCGACCCCTATGTCGAGCGCCTGCTTGAGGGAACGGCGTTTCTGACTGCCCGCGTCCAGCTGGAGCTGGAGCTGCAATACCCAGCCTTTACCAATCATCTTCTGGACGTGGTGTTCCCGCATTTCATTGCACCAACGCCATCTATGATGATCGCTGAAATGACTCCGGATATGGACAATGCCGATCTGGCTGCGGGATACACGTTGCCGCGACACTCGGTTTTGCGATCAAAACCGGTTCCAGGTGCCCAGAAGGCCTGCCAGTTCCGTACCGCCAGCGATCTGGAACTGTGGCCGATCACTGTGTCCGAAGCTGAATATATTGACGGCCGAGGCGCGCTTGTGGCTGCGGGGGTTGCCAAAGATACCCAAGCGCGGGCAGCTGTCCGCCTAAGGTTGACGCGACATGGTGGCTTGCCGATTAAGGAACTGCCACTGGATCGGCTGACGTTCTTTTTGGGTGGGCAGGTCAGCACAAGTTGGACACTGTTTGAAATGCTGTGCGCCAAGCCCGCGATGGTGGTGGCGCGGTCAATCGACCGCAGGGATGACTGGGTTGTCCCGCTCAATGCGCCTGTTTCGCCTCGTGGGCTTAATCCTGAAGAGGCGTTGTTGCCTACGCCTCGGCCATCCTTTGATGGCTATCGGTTGCTGCAAGAATACTTCGCTATGCCGGAACGCAACCTGTTCGTCGAAGTGGTAGGGCTGCAAGAACCGCTCGAGCGGACTACAGCTGACAGCTTGGATATCTACTTACTTTTGCGGGATAACAAAACAGAGATTGCACCCAACGTCACCCCAGAGGCGTTTAAGCTGAATTGTGTTCCTGCGATCAATCTTTTCACAAAACGATGCGACCGCGTACCGATCACACATCGTGTCACCGAACATCATGTTGTGCCGGACCGCACCGCGCCAAAGGACTTCGAAGTCTTTGCAATTACCAAGGTCACAGGTATCCGGAAAGAGGGTAAAGAAGATCTGCCGCTTAAGGCCTTTTATTCCTCGGATGAATTCACTGCTGCTGGTGGCGGCGGATCGGCCTATTACACCCACACGCGTCATCTGCGTCAGCGTTCCGAAAGCGAAGCGTTGCGCGGTGTTAGGACCAATTATCTTGGTTCTGAAAGCTATCTGGCGATTGTCGATGCCAATGAAGCACCGTATCCCGGCGATCTTAGCCAACTGGCGGTTGAAGCGATGGTGACAAATCGCGACTTGCCTATGCTGTTGCCGACGGGTGTGGATAATGTGTTCCATCTTCCCGATGGTGGGCCTGTCGCCACGATCCGAACTCTGATCGGGCCGACAAAACCACGCACATGTATTGCTCAGGGCGACGCCGCGTGGCGTGCTGTCAGTCATTTGAGCCTTAACTATCTGTCGATCTCGGACGAAACCGATGCGCCGGGTGGCGGTGCTGCGGCCCTTCGCGAACTGGTCGGTCTATATACACCGGTTGGGGACAGCGCGATGGAGCGCCAGTTGGAAGGGATCACGTCGGTCACCACCCGCCCGATTGTCCGGCGCATCCATGACGGTGTGCTTTCGACGGCAGTTCGGGGTCTCGAGATCACCATACTGATGGACGAGAGCCTGTTCGAGGGCAGTTCGATTTACACGATGGGCGCGGTGCTTGAACGGTTCTTCCGCAAGTATTCTACGATCAACAGTTTCACCGAAACAGTTTTGAAAACCCAACAAAGAGGAGAGATTGCGCGATGGTCACCGAAAATGGGGGCAAACCGCGTGATCTGACTCATTACGAGCATCTGGTCCGCGATCCCAAATCCCACCATATCTTTTTCGCGATGCGCGTTCTTGAGGCGCATTTTGACGAACAACCGCGTTTGGGGACGGCCCGCCGCCCGCGGCAGGAAAAGGTGCGCTTTGGGCAGGAACCAGAGCTTGCCTTTCCAAAATCCACCATTCACGCATTTGAGGCGCAGACCAAGGATGCACCGGCCAAATTGAAGAACTTGTTTTTCGGGTTTTATGGATCGCATGGTCCGTTGCCGTTGCATCTGACGGAATACGCGCGCGGTCGAAAGGCAAACCACAAGGACGGGACGCTCGTCGCCTTTACCGACATGCTGATGCACCGTTTGATGGAGTTGCTGTATCGTGCGTGGGTCAGGGGACAGCCGGCTCCGGCCTTTGATCGCGGGACCAACACCGAGACAGAAAAAAAGATTGGCGCCTTGGCTGGCCACATGGGCACGCATCTACGCGAACGGGATGCGATGCCGGATTTGGCCAAGCGGCATTTCTCAGGCCTTTTGTCTGCAGCGCCCAAGAATGCAGAAGGCCTTGTGTCCATCGTAAACGGCTTTTTTGATGCGCCGGTGGCGCTTGAGGAATTCATTGGCGACTGGCTTAACCTTGAACCCGATGACCGCTGGCAATTGGGCAGCCAAGGTGGGCTAGGGCACACCACGTGTATCGGCGAACGGGTGTGGTCACATTCAGCAAAGTTCCGTTTGCGGATCGGCCCGCTGAGCCTTGAGGAATACAAGCGCTTTCTACCCGGTACGCCAGCGCTTGCCCGACTCCGCGCGATTGTGCGCAACTATACCGGTGACCAGTTGGACTGGGATGTGAATCTCGTCCTGCGTGGGCAAGAGGTGCCTCAAGCCCAGTTGGGTGCCAGCACTCAGCTTGGTTTGACCAGTTGGATCGGGGCAGAAGACCACCCCGATGAAGTCGCCGATTTGTTTATGACCCCTTTAACAGACGTTCCATTGAAAGAAGCCCTCGCGGCTTAGAAGAAACCATTTCGCGATCATGCGAAGGAGAGTGATTTATGACTGAGATCAGCCGCGTTGCCCTATTCGGCAAGCTTAACAAAGTCGGATACCAGGCCGTCGAAGGTGCGACGGTGTTCTGCAAGATGCGGGGCAATCCGTATGTCGAGATCATTCATTGGCTGGCCCAACTGGTCCAAGTCGATAATTCCGATGTCCAGAAAATCATTCAGCACTACGATCTTGATCCGGGGAAACTGTCGGCAGATATGACCCGCGCGTTGGACGCTTTGCCACGCGGAGCAAGTTCCATTTCGGACCTGAGTTCGCATCTACAAGACTCCATGGAACGGGCTTGGGTCTACGGCTCGTTGCTTTTCAATTCGAACCAGGTGCGTACAGGACACTTGATCCTAGGCATGCTCAAAACTCCGGAGTTGCGGCCGATCCTGATGAACATTTCGCGCGAGTTTTCTAAGATCGGCGCGGATGATCTCTCAGACAATTTCCCAAGGGTTGTCGATGGATCGGTCGAAGATAATTTGCGCCCGCAGGACGGATCGCAAACCGGTGGTGGCGCTGTGCCGGGTGAAGCGTCTGGCGCAATGGCACCCGGTGCCATGGGAAAGGAAGAGGCACTTGCGCAATACTGCACTGACCTCACCGAACAAGCCCGCAACGGCGACATCGACCCGATTGTTGGACGCGACGAGGAAATCCGCCAGATCGTTGATGTTCTGATGCGCCGCCGTCAGAATAACCCGATCCTGACGGGCGAAGCGGGTGTTGGTAAAACTGCTGTTGTAGAAGGCTTTGCCCTGCGGATTGCGCGGGGTGACGTGCCACCAGCACTCCGCGAGGCGCGCCTTCTTGCCTTGGATGTTGGCCTCTTGCAAGCTGGCGCGTCCATGAAAGGCGAGTTCGAGAACCGTTTGCGTCAGGTGATTGACGAAGTTCAGGCCTCTACCGTGCCGATTATCATGTTCGTGGACGAAACCCACACGCTTGTTGGGGCTGGTGGCGCTGCAGGAACTGGCGATGCTGCCAACCTGCTCAAGCCAGCACTCGCGCGGGGCACATTGCGCACGATCGGCGCAACAACGTGGGCCGAATACAAGAAACACATCGAAAAAGACCCGGCTCTGACCCGTCGTTTCCAAGTGGTGCAGGTCGAAGAACCCAGCATCCCCAAAGCCATTATGATGATGCGCGGTATCGCGTCGATGCTAGAGAACCACCACAAAGTGCAGGTTCTCGACGAAGGAATAGAAGCTGCCGTTTCCCTTTCTGCACGTTATATCCCCGCGCGGCAGCTACCCGACAAATCGGTCAGCGTCCTTGATACTGCCTGTGCTCGCGTTGCGGTCAGTCAGCACGCCGTCCCGGCCGAAGTGGATGACAGCCGCAAGCGGATCGACGCACTAACGACTGAGCTTGAAATCATTGGCCGGGATGAAACCGCAGGCATGGATATTGGCGCGCGGCGCGAAACCATTCAGGCACTGAAGGAAGAAGAAGAGGCCCGGCTTGCCGAGTTGGACAAACGTTGGGAAGCCGAGAAGGCCGTCGTGACCGAGATCCTTGATCTGCGTGCCAAGCTTCGCGAAGGCGGTGCCCCAGTCGACACTCCCGATGCTGCTGGTGAAGAGGCGGCCGAGAAAAGCCCAATGACGGCCGAAGAGCGGGCAGAATTGTTGACGCAGTTGCGCGCCAAGAACACCGAATTGACCGATCTTCAGGGCGAAAACCCGCTGATCCTGCCGATTGTGGATGAACAAGCGGTGGCGAGTGTTGTCGGTGACTGGACCGGCATTCCCGTGGGGCGCATGGTAAGCGATGAACTTGAGACCGTTCTGAACCTCAAGGATCATCTGGCAAAGCGCGTGATCGGCCAAGACCACGCGATGGAGATGATCGCAAAACGTATCCAGACCAGCCGCGCCGCGCTCGACAATCCGAACAAGCCCATCGGCGTGTTCATGCTGGCCGGGACCAGTGGCGTGGGTAAGACCGAAACTGCTTTAGCGCTTGCCGAGGTGTTATATGGTGGTGAGCAGAACGTGATCACCATCAACATGTCCGAATACCAAGAGGCGCACACTGTCAGCAGTCTGAAAGGCGCGCCCCCGGGCTATGTCGGGTACGGCGAAGGTGGTGTTCTAACGGAGGCTGTACGTCGCAAGCCCTATTCCGTTGTTCTATTGGATGAGGTCGAAAAGGCGCATCCTGACGTGCACGAAGTGTTCTTTCAGGTTTTTGACAAAGGCGTCATGGAAGATGGCGAAGGCAGGTTGATCGACTTCAAGAATACGTTGATCCTTCTGACGTCGAATGCCGGGTCTGATCTGATTATGGACATGTGTTCCGACCCCGATTTGATGCCCGAGCCTGAAGGCATCGCAAAGGCGCTGCGCGACCCTCTTCTCAAGATTTTCCCAGCGGCGCTTTTGGGGCGTCTGGTGACGATCCCGTATTATCCGCTTAGCCCGGATATGATCGGCAAGATCACCCGTCTTCAGCTCAATCGGATCAAGAAACGCGTCACCGAAGCTCACGGTGTACCTTTCGAGTATTCAGATGCCGTGGTCGACACGATTGTGTCGCGTTGCCAAGAGCTTGAATCCGGTGGCCGGATGATTGATGCGATTGTCACCAACACCATGCTTCCAGACATTTCCGGCGAATTCCTGCGTCGCATGATGGAGGGTAAGAGTGTGAGCAATGTGACGATCGACGCAAAAGACGGTGAGTTTACCTATGCGTTCGATTGAATTCGAAATGCGCAAAAATCGTCCAAGACGACCCGACAGAGCATTGGTCAGACTATGGTTTCTGGGTTAGGCTTTTCGTGAACTGAAGGAACGTCAGAGATGTATAAAAGAACCGATCCTTCGAAATTCCCTTTGCGTCTCGAAGGAGATTGCCAAAGCCTGAAACTATTGCCGATCTCTGCCAAGGTGACAGAGCGGATCAGCCAAGTTCCAACAATCGACGTGCATTTCCACTGCGAAAACCATGATCTTGCGCTGGAAGAGGTTGTGGGCAAGACAATGCATTTGGTCGCGGAAAGCGAGGATAATAGCAGTAAACGGTGGTTTCGCGGCACCTGCGTGTCAGCTGAATTCGTATCGACTATTGATGTTGGCAGATTGTTCAGGGCGGAAGTGCGGCCGTGGCTTTGGTTTCTGACCCGACGCACCGATCTGCGAATTTATCAACAAATGACGGTCGTCGACATTATCCAGTCTGTTCTTGGGGAATATGGGTTTTCCGGCGATCTGGTGCTTAAGCTTTCACACTCTTACGAAACGCGGGAATACTGCGTACAGTACCGCGAAACGGACCTCGATTTTATAGATCGCCTCATGCAAGAGGAGGGGATCTATTATTACTTCGATCATGAACCGGGCACAGAAAAGATGGTTCTAATTGATGACATGGGAAAGCATGTCAGCATCAATGCACCATCCGACCTCAAATTCCGCTCCTATAGCATGCGCTCAACGCATGAGACCGTCGAACCTTTCGTGTTTGAGTGGGGCGGCAAGGAAAAGGTACGAAGTGCCAAGGTTGTGCTTGATGACTACAATTTCGAAACGTCAACGGCGAGCCTGAAGTCGGAAAACAAGACCACGCGAAAGCGGCATTACTTCGACGATAAAGACGAACGCTACGATTACCCCGGCCACTTCCGATCGGCCAATCTTGGGGAACACCGTGCACGTGTTCGGACCGAGGCCGAAGCTGTCGCGCAGCACGTCGTGCATGGTGTGTCTGATGCGATCAACATGGCCGCGGGATGCCTTTTCAAAATCGCGGACTTGCCACGAACAAAGGGCGAGCCGAAAGAAGTGCTGCTCTTGGAATGTGTGCACGAGATCGTGCAAATCGAAGCTCTGTACGACGGGGTCATGAATTGGACGTCTGATCAGTTGGAACAGATGGGGTTCGCGTCCAAGCCCAAAGAACCGCACATGGTCCGTTTTTCCGTAATGGACGCTTTAGAGCAATTCAGAGCGCCCTTCTTGACGCCTTGGCCGAAGGTTGGAGGTATTCACACTGCTGTCGTTACAGGCCCGGGGAGCGAGGAAATCCACACTGACGAATACGGTCGGATCAAAGTGCAGTTCCACTGGGATCGTGACGGCAAAAACGATGACAATACGACCTGCTGGGTGCGAACCATGATGCCCTGGACCGGCAAAAGTTGGGGAGCGATAGCAATTCCTCGGATCGGCCAGGAGGTTGTGATCAGTTTTGAAGAAGGCGATCCTGACAGACCGCTCTGTATCGGCATGCTGTACAACGACAAAACAATGCCGCCATACGCGTTGCCTGCAAATAAAACACAGTCCGGTGTCAAAACAAACAGCACCAAAGGGGGCGGCGGCTTTAACGAGCTGATGTTTGAGGACAAAAAGGACGATGAGCTTGTTCGTTTCCAGGCGGAGAAGGACTACGAACAGATCGTAAAGAACGACTCGACCATTACCGTCGGTCTGGAAAAGAAAGACCCGGGCAGCCTAAGCACAACGGTTCACAAAGACCTTTCGGAAACCGTGAACACCGGCGATCACAGCACCTTGGTCAAGCAAGGCGATTTGAGTGTCGACGTGAAAATGGGAAAGATCACGGTTACCGCAATGAAATCCATCGAATTTAAATGCGGTGGATCCACGATCAAGATGGACCCAACGTCGATTACGGTAAAAAGTCCGACAATCACCGTTAAGGCGGACATGAAAGCCGATGTGAAAAGCCCAATGACCACGGTTAGTGGCGACATGATGCTGACGCTCAAGGGTGGCGTCGTGATGATCAACTAAGGGGACGCATCATGTCAGGCCGTTTCAGCAAATTGACGAAAATACCGACGGACCCTGCGGCCAAGCTTTTGGCGCAGGCCAATATTAAGCTCGATACGCCCTTGAATGCGCCCGCAAGCGCGTCTGTGGAGGCCGTCCTGACTGAACTGGATGGGGAGGGCGCGAACGTTGATCTGCTACGCCTTTTATCGGTCGCCTTGCCCCCGCGTGAGCGGGTATGGTGGGCATGCCTAGCCGCCCGCGATATAGTGGGGGCGGACGTTGAAAACGAAACGCCGTCTTTGCAGGCAGCAGAAGCATGGGTGTTTCGTCCCAGCGATGAGGCACGTGATGTCGCCATCGACACTATGGAACATGCCGACAAAGACGATGTGACGGTTCATTGTGCTATGGCAGTGATGTATTGCGATGGCACCCTGGGAACGGGTGACATGGCGCAGATACCCGCACCGCCCGGTGGATCATCGATTGCGGCGTTTGCCATGAATATCGAGGCTATTTCGACGCGGATTGACGATTTCGATGCGTATATTCAAGAGCTTATTGACCGCGCCGTCGATATCGGGCGAGGTGGGAACGGGAAGCGCAAGGAAAAGGGAGAGGTTGTCTAAATGCCGGGACCGCCGCAGGCCAGAATGTTTGACTTCCATGCGTGCTTTACGCCTGGCCCACCGCCGGCGCCTCCAGTGCCGATACCGGTTCCGGGCATTCCGATTTTTACACCATGTTGTCCCACTGTCCTCGTCGCAAAACTACCGGCAGCTCGTCTCATGGACATGACCAATCCCGCTTTTCCACATCCGATCCTTAAGGGATCGTCCTCGGTCATCATCGGCAAGATGCCCGCCGCACGCATAGGCGATAGCGTGGCCTGCGGCGGGGTCATCGTGAAGGGCGAATTTACTGTGCTTGTTGGAGGCTGACCGCCAGTGTTGACGGTGACTTTGAAATTTCAATCCTCTGGCATGGTGCCGGGCGACGGTCGTCCGGTCGAGATGAAGGGCGGCAGTTTAACTGTCGGTCGGGGACCGGGAAACGATCTTGTATTGCCGGACCCGGATCGCATGCTGTCCAAAAGTCACTTCGTCATCGAAGACCACAACGGAAAGATCGTCATCGTCGATTTCTCAACCAATGGCACCTTCTTGAACTACTCAAAGGCCCCACTAGGGCGCACACCGACGACATTGAACAATGGCGATGTGCTGTCTGCGGGCGGGTACGAACTGATCGTGGAAATCGGTCAGGAGTTGCCTGATCTCGACGACCTGATGGCGCCTCAACAAACACAGACTGGTGTGTCTCATGGCAATGCCGACAATGCGCCTGACCCATTGGCGATGCTGGATGATCCGGGCGGTGGCGGCGATTTCCTAGATGATCTCTTGGGGTCCGAAGGGGCCCCAACTGGTCCGAAAAACCTTGGGGCTTCTGATCCAATTGATGATCTTTTGCCGCCATTGGGTGAAGAAGAAGATCCGTTTTTTCAGAAACCTCAGGATGGGCGCGAGGGCGAAGGGGCTTCCCTGCCAATGCATAACCCGTCCGTAAGCGACAGTTTCTCTGCTTCCGGCAAAAGCGACCCTGGCTTGATTCCAGACGATTGGGACGATTTGCTTGGACCCGCGGACGACGAAATACCCGCCAAGGAAGAAACGCCCCCTGCAGCGTCACTGATACCGGAACCTGAACCAGAAACGGTCGTGCCCCCGCCAGAAACTTCGCCAGATCTGGAGGTTCCAGAACCACTCGCACCAGAAGATGTAGCACCAACTGCCGCGCCGTTGATTGCGCCTGCACCATCTGCACCGGCGGCTGCTCCTGCGCCTATGGCCCAAGGAGATCAATCCGCCTCACGTGCATTCATCGCGGCGCTGGACGTCGAAGACTTTGTGATCGACGACGCCGATCTGGAACGGACCATGACACGCATGGGGCGCGTGATGCGTACGATGATTGTCGGACTGCGTGAAATCCTGATGACGCGCACGTCGATCAAATCCGAATTCCGCATCGACCAAACCATGATAGCGTCCGGCGGGAACAACCCACTTAAATTCTCGCTGAGCGAAGACGATGCTGTATCTGCGTTGGTGAAACCCAAGGCCAAAGGATATTTGAGCTCCGAAACCGCAACCGAACAGGCGCTTGACGACATCAAAGCGCACGAGATTGCGATGGTCACTGGCATGGAAGCCGCAATCAAAGGCGTGCTGGCTAAGCTTGATCCCGAAGTGCTTGCAGGTCAGATTGAGACATCCAGCGCGATTGGAAGTATGTTTAAGGGTAAGAAGGCTCGGTATTGGGAAGTATACGAAAAGATGTACACCCAGATTTCTGATCAGGCCGAAAATGATTTTCATGAGTTGTTCAGCCGCGAGTTTGCACGCGCCTATAAGGAACAGCTCGAAAAGTTAAAATAAGCGTGTTTGCACGCGACGATGACGGGGGAATTTGAACGTGTCCTGGGACAATAAGGTGCTGTGGACGGAGGGGCTGTTTCTGCAACCCCACCATTTCCAGCAAGCTGATCGTTACACCGAAGCGCTGGTTGCAGGGCTGGCACGCCGTGTGACGCCCTACGCCTGGGGCTTCAGTGAACTCGAAATTGACGACGAAGCGCTTAAAATTGGCAAATTCGCCGTGAAATCTTGCGCTGGGTTGACGCAAGACGGCACCGTGTTTCGCGTACCGCAAGCCGAAGACCACCCGCCATCGCTTGAAGTGCCTGAGAATATCAAGGATTGCGTCGTCGTCCTTACGATCCCGCAACGGCGGCAGGGTGCAACCGAAGTTGATCTCACCGACAGTGGAAATTCGGCCAGCCGCCTTAAGCCTGCCGAGATCGAAATCACGGATGTCATGGGCACGGTCAAAAAGGGCACCACCGTCGGCGTCGGAAAACTTCGTCTGCAATTCGCGTTAGAGGTGGATGACCTGGCCGATATGTTGGTGATACCCATCGCCCGCATTATCGAGGTGCGACCGGACAAGGAAATCCTTCTGGATCGGTCGTTTATTCCTAGCTGCGTTGATATCCGCGCAGCGCCAACGTTGGCGGGTTTCGTCAGTGAACTTGAAGGCCTGCTGTCTCATCGCATGACGGCTCTGGCTGGGCGCCTTTCTGAAAGTGGTCCGGCACGGGGCACTGCGGATATCTCGGATTTTCTGTTGTTGATGACGGTGAACAAGACACTGCCGCTGTTCCGCCATTTCACCAATATCGAAAATGTGCACCCCGAGACCGTCTATCGCGCCTGCGTGGTGCTTGCAGGGGAATTGGCTTCATTCATGGCCGAAAACAAGGAAGCGCCCAAGCTTCCGCCCTACAAGCATGACGATCAGCCAGCGACATTCATGCCGGTGTTCCGCATTTTGCGGCAATACCTCAGCGCTGTGCTTGAACAATCGGCGGTGCTGATCGCATTGGAAGAGCGTAAATATGGCATCAGCGTCGGTCTTATTGCCGACCGCAAACTGCTATCGACGGCAGGGTTTGTTCTTGCCGTTAAAGCCGAAGTTCCAGCAGAGGATATTCGGCGGCATTTCTCGGGCCAATCCAAGATCGGTCCGGTGGAAGAAATCCGGCAATTGGTCAATTCCGCCTTGCCGGGCATCACATTGAGACCCCTGCCGGTCGCACCAAGACAGGTGCCGTACCAAGCGGGAAAAGTGTATTTTGAACTCGACGCCGACAGTCCGTACTGGGGCAAGATGACAACATCGGGCGGCATCGCCGTGCATGTGTCAGGCCAGTATCCTGGACTTGATATGGAGCTGTGGGCGATCAGAAATAGTTAAGAAGAGGTTGCTGCGATGTCTGACGAAGACCCGTTTGCCGAACCCGATGACACGGATAGAACGGTTATCAAACCGAATCCGGGAGGGCGCCGTTCGGTAACGCCGCCGGCTCCCGCGCAGCCGACCTACGCGCAGCCTGTCCAGCCGCAGCAACCTGCGCAGCAGGCACCTGCAGAGCCGCAAGCAGCGCCCGTAGATACGTTTGGCATTCCTGCCGCCGCCGGAGTGCCAGAGGCAAGCACGCCGCGCGCGCAACAACAGGAAGTCGAGCAGGTCTTGACCGGTATGAACCGGCTCAATGCTTGTGCCGCGCCCCTGTTTTCCTTGATAAGCCGCGTGCGTAACCGTGCGCAGCACATGGATGCAGACAAGCTGCGCCAATCCGTCGTCTCTGAAGTGCGCGCCTTTGAAAACCGGGCGCTTCAAGCTGAGATCCCCGCCCAAACAGTCAAGGCCGCGCGCTATTCGCTTTGTGCCACTTTGGATGATGTGGTGTTGAACACGCCATGGGGAGGGCAATCTAGCTGGGGACTGCAATCCATGGTTGGCACGTTCCACCGCGAAACAGTGGGGGGCGATCGGTTCTATGACCTTCTGGCGCGGTTAGAGAAAGAACCAGCCAACAATATCGACCTGCTTGAATTCATGTATATGTGCCTGTCGCTTGGTTTCGAAGGACGCTTGCGCGTCGAACAAGGCGGGCCTGACAAGCATATGCGCATTCGTGCGGGATTGGCCAATGTGATCCGGGCTCAACGTGGCGCGATGGAGCGGGACCTATCGCCCAATTGGAAAGGCGTCGACAAACCCTATCGTGCTTTGTCTGCATGGAAGCCTGTCTGGATCGCGCTGGGCGTGACGGGTCTATTGTTGATCTCGGAATTCGCCAGCCTGAGTTACGTTCTGTCCAATCGAACGGAAAACCTGATTGGTCAACTTTCGATTATCGAAGCGGGCCCAGTGGCTGAACTTGAACGACGCGCGCCGCCACCGCCACCTCCGCCACCTGTTGATACCCAAGCGGTTCAGCTTGAGAAATTCGTGACTTTCCTGAAGCCAGAGATCGACGAAGGTCTGGTAAAGGTGTTCGGCCAGGGCAACACGCTGGTGATCCGAATTGCCGGGTCCGGGATGTTTGGTTCAGGTTCGGATGTGCTTGTTGAGAAATTCAATGGCATCATCGATCGCGTGGCGACGGCTTTGAACGATGAACCCGGCAAGGTGATTGTGGTCGGTCATTCCGACAACGTGCCGATCCGCTCATCCCGGTTCCCGTCCAACATGCACCTATCTCTCGCACGGGCAAAATCGGTCATGAACAAGATGTCCGAAGACATTGACGACGATTCCCGACTAAGCGCTGAGGGCCGCGCAGACGCTGAGCCCATTGCCGACAATGCCACTCGCGAAGGACGGGCAACGAACCGTCGCATCGAAGTGGTTCTGGTACGGGAGAACGAGGCATGAAGGTGTTGAGGTTCTTTACATCTATCTATTTTGGTTTGTTTTTTGCGGCATTCGTTTTGTCGTTGCTGGTTTGGTATCTGGGACCGCTGATCGGCACTGATCAGTCTCGACCGTTCCAATCTGTGATGGTCCGGCTTCTTATCGTTGGTCTGTTTACACTGATTTTCGGTGGCACAGCGCTTGGGATCTTTCTAAGCCGACGCAAACGCGAAACCCAGATGACCGAGGAAATCGCGGCGACCGCAGATGCCGGCGATGATGTTGTCAGTGGTGAGATCACGGAACTCCGCGATAAGCTTAAGACTGCGATGTCTGAACTGCGCAAATCCAAGAACGGGCGCAAGCACCTGAACGAATTGCCGTGGTACATCATGATTGGCCCGCCGGGTGCGGGTAAAACCACCGCCATCGTGAATTCCGGGCTTCAGTTTCCACTGGCTGAAGAGATGGGAAAAAATGCCATCGGAGGTGTGGGCGGCACGCGCAACTGTGATTGGTGGTTCACCAACAACGCGGTTCTGATCGACACTGCGGGTCGTTATACCACGCAGGAAAGCGATGCGCAGGTCGACAATGCGGGCTGGCTCGGGTTTCTAAACCTGCTCAAGAAGTTCCGTAAACGACAGCCGATCAATGGCGCGATCATTGCGATCAGCCTCAGTGACTTGGCCATGCAGGACGAGATCACGCAAAAAGGGCACGCTGCTGCCGTACGTGCGCGTCTGACGGAACTACGAGAAAAGCTGGGCGTACGGTTCCCGGTTTACGTGCTGTTCACCAAGGCCGACCTCATCGCAGGGTTTACCGAGTTCCACGACAATCTGGGCAAAGAAGATCGCGAACAGGTCTGGGGGTTCACCCTGCCCATGGAACAAGGCAAAGCCGAAGCGTCGCCCGTCGCGGCTTTTGATGCCGAATTCGCAGCATTGCTTGAGCGGCTCAATATGCAGTCGCTTGAACGGATGCAGGCGGAATCCGATCCGCAACGTCGGACGTTGGTTGCTGGTTTCCCATCGCAAGTCGCGTCGATCCGCAGTGTTGCTAAGCCCTTCCTGACAGAAGTGTTCCAAGAAAATCGCTACCAGCACCGCCAGATGTTGCGCGGTGTCTATTTTACCTCTGGTACACAAGAAGGCACACCGATTGACCGTCTGATGCTTAGCATGGCGCGAACGTTTGGCATTGGTCGTCAGGCAATTGGCACAGGGCAGGGCGCTGGACGCTCGTATTTCCTGACGCGGTTATTCGAAGGTGTCATCTTCCCGGAAGCGGGTTTGGTTTCTGCGGATGATAAAGTCGAACGGCGTTACAAGGTCACCAAATGGGCTGCCATTATTGCAACCATTATGGTCGCAGCTGGTGCCGGGACGCTTTTGGTCCGATCTTTTCAAGGCAACAGCGGTTTGATCGCGCAGGCCAACGCGCATGTCTCGGAATACTCGCAGGCAGCTACCACACTGCCGGGTAGCCCGATTGGTGACACAGATCTTGTCCCGGTTGTCGCAGCACTTAATGTGCTGCGCGACATGCCCGCCAATCCAACGATTTCGGATCCTGAACCGGATGGGCGTCTAACCTATGGTTTGTACCAAGGTGAGGTAATCGGGTCGCAAGCCGCGCAAACCTACCGCCGCGCGTTGAACCAGCGGTTGCTCCCGCGCTTATTGCTGCGTCTTGAAGAGCAGATCAGCGGCAACATGAACAACCCTGACCTGCTTTACGAAGCTCTTAAGATCTATCTGATGCTGGGTCTGCAGGGGCCGATGAACCATGACCTTGTTGAGGAATGGATGCTTCTGGATTGGGAACTCTCATACCCCGGACCAGCGCGCGAAGAATTCCGTCAAGATCTCGAAATCCATCTAAACGCCTTGCTGGATCAGCCGATGCAGCAGATCGAATTGAACGGCCCATTGGTCGAACAGGTCCAAACGCTTCTGTCGGAAATGCCCTTGGCCCAACGGGTTTATAACGGCATCATCAATAGCCCTGCTGCCGTGTCTCTGCCGACGTGGCGGATCACCGATGCGGGTGGTCCTGCTGTATCGCGTGTTCTTGTGCGCTCATCCGGCAAGCCCCTGACCGATGGCGTGGATGGTATCTTCACTTATGACGGATTCAATTCAGTCTTCCTTGGAGAAGCCCTAAGCGTGGCAGCGCGGATCCAACGTGAAAGCTGGGTTCTTGGTCCACGCGGCGAGGCTGAACAGACGGAACAGGCGCTTGCCGCTTTGAGCCGCGACGTACTTGATCTTTACTACAACGACTTCATCGCGCGGTATGATGCGATCCTTGGGGATATCGACATCATCCCACTTGAATCGCTCAGCCACGCGGTCGAAGTGACAAATGTATTGTCTGGTCCGACATCTCCCATCGTCAACATTCTTGAAGCAATTGCTGACGAAACAAAGCTTACCGAGGATCGTGGCGGGAATGGCACAGCTGGCCTTGTGAGCGGTGTTAGTGAGATTGCACAAGGCGATGTCGAGCGGTCGACCAGCACAAGAACGCGACTGTTGCTTGAAGCGTTGTCGCAATCTGCTGCGGCTTCGGGCGAAGCTGCGCCACAGCCTCCGGGGTCGTATGTGGTGGATCGCTTTGTTTGGTTGCATCAACTCACGACGCCGCCCGAGCCGGGCTTGCCGTCACAGCTTGATGAATTGATCGGGCTTTTGACCGCGCTTTACCAAGAACTCAACAAAATGAGCTTTTCTGGCTCTTCGACAAGCAGTGAAGGGGGGGCCGCGATCCAACGCTTTCAGGAAGCGGCGGCGCGTTCAGACGGCCCGCTTGAGCGATGGGCGACCCAAATCGCCTCGGGTTCATCCGGCATTACATCCGACAATACCCGCACTGGTATCAATGCGCGGTGGCAATCGACAATCCTGCCATTCTGCGAACAGGCTTTGACAGACCGATACCCATTCAACCGTCGGGCCCAAGCTGATGTTGCGGTGGCGGATTTCCAAAAACTGTTTGGCCCGGCAGGTCTGATCGACAGTTTCGTCAACGAAAACCTGCTCCAATATATCGACACCCGCACGCGGCCTTGGTCGTGGAAACAAGTGAACGATGTCGATCTGGGGATCAGCCCAGCCGTGTTGCAGCAGTTGCAGTATGCCGCGGAAATCCGAGAAGCTTTCTTTGCCGGTGGCGCACCTAATATCCAGTTCCAGTTGATGCCACAGGCGCTTGATCCCAAGGCTGAATCTGTCTTGCTCGAAGCACATGGCAGCCAAGTTCCGTTTGCCCATCGTGGCGGTGCACCGACACCTGTGGCGCTGAACTGGCCGGGCGGCGTTGGCCTAGCACGGATCACCTTTTCGCCTCCGACGCAGAATACCGAAAGTGTGCTACAAAAGGACGGGCCTTGGGCGTGGTTCCGGTTGCTTGACGCGGCAGAAGTCCGGCGCACCAATGTGTCAGATCGCAAGCGTGTGATCTTTAACGTCGGTGGTCGCATTTCGATCTACCAACTACAGGCCGGATCAGTTTTGAATCCGTTTGCGCTGCCCGCGCTCTCGAAATTCAGCTGCCCGAAAACATTCTGATGACTGACGTGACGTTCGGAGCCTTTGGAAAAATCCCCTCGGTTGGGGATTTCTTCCGGATCAATGCACCTCCTGGCTTTGCATCGATCTGGGATGAATGGCTTCAGCGTTGCTTGGTGTCCGGTGCCCATGCTTATGGGTCGCGTTGGGACGAGCTGTATATGTCTGTTCCGATTTGGCGGTTTTGCCTATCGCCGGGGGTTGCAGGTCCGCGGGCAATCTTGGGGGTACTCATGCCTTCTGTAGATCGTGTCGGTCGCCGCTTTCCCTTAACATTGATGCAGCCACTTGAGGATGAGACACGCCTCATCAAAGCACATTTTTCGGATGACCAGACGTTCGACGCGCTTGAAAATATCGCGCTGTCTGTCTTGGATGATGAAATCAGCAAGGACGCACTGGAAGCCAGACTGTCAAAGCTTGATCCACCGGGCAGCAATGGCACGTCCTCTTGTCGTATCGAAACAGGCGAAGTCGTCGCCTGTCGGGCAGCACACCCCCAAGACATATCTAAAAGCGTTGCGGCCCAGCTTCTGGCGCGGTCGTTCCAATCGCCAACCATCTGGAGCACCCTGATGGAAGACGATTGCCGTCTGATTGTTTGTGACGGTTTGCCGGATGGGTCGAACATGCAAGGCTTGTTCGATCTGGACGCTGATCTTTGGAGAGAAGGCGTTTTATGAATGTTGTTACCCCACGGGTCCGCTACAACGCCCGCAGCCATGTTGGGCTTAAACGCAAAGTGAATGAAGACTCGGTTCTGGCCTTGCCAGAACAGAATATTTGGGTTGTGTCCGATGGCATGGGCGGGCACGAGGCTGGTGATTTCGCCAGTCGACTAATCACCGACATGATCGCGACAATCGAACCGGCGTTGCCTGCGACTGAAAGAATGCACGCACTGCGTCATGCTATCCAAAAGGCGCACAGTGTCATTCGGGCCGAAGCCGACGCGCGCGGTGTGGCAACGATCGGAGCAACTGTCGCAAGTCTGATGCTGGCCAATGGGCATTTCGTCGGAATCTGGGCTGGGGATAGCCGGATCTACCGCCTCCACGGCGGCGAAATTCAAATGCTGACGGCCGACCATTCACTTGTGGCGACATTGGTCGAGTCCGGCCAAATGACATGGGACGAAGCCGAGCATCACCCGCAGTCCAATGCGATCACCCGTGCGGTAGGGGTAGGAGACGAATTGGAACTCGATAAGGTGCGTGGCACGGTCGAACCGGGCGACAGATTTTTGATCTGTTCAGACGGCCTGACCAAGTATGCAACCTTCAAGATGATCGAAGACGTGATGAACGCAGAACCACTGGAAACGGTGGTTGACCGCCTTATTCAAATAGCACTGGATGGCGGTGGTGCCGACAATATCACTGTGATTGTCGTCGACATCACCTGAAGACTGGGTGTCTCTTTACTGAGCCAGCGTCTCAAGAATACGACTGTCGAGCGAAAAGATCCGTGCCGCCATGTTCCGGTCATCGCCCAACAAGGCTTCTGAATAACTCGTCGCAGATTCGCTTGTCGGACGCATCTCGTTGAACAGCGGTGCGCTGGAATGGATCACAAGTACTTTGCTCTTGCCCAGCGTGGAGTCGTCCACCCGAAAAGCAAGCCCGCCATTCTGCTGGGATTCCTGAATAGAATAGGCCACGCGGATCGAGACCGGACCGCTTTCTCCCTCACGTAGCGCTTCAACGGAATTGTCCGGGCGGTTGAGGTTCGGCAACAGGTGAAACACATTGCCCGACACGTCCAGAACCGACACGGTCAAATATCCGTCCGCTACACCGGCTGGAATTTCGATGTCGATCACTGGGTTTTCGCCGACCAAAAATTTACCAGTCGGGTTTGGATTGTTGTCCTGATCGCCTTGGTAAAACGCCACATCGTTCGGGCTGGACGGTGCTTTGGGTAACACGCTTTCGATCAGGCAAAGTGTCGTGTTCAGCATATCGACATCGATGTCGAGAGGCCTTGATCCTATAATGGCTGAAAGCGCATTCGCCAGCGCAGCGCGGCTTTCTTCGCTGGACATCACACCACCGACCACAACCGGGCTTTGAGGGCCATATCCGGCAATTGGACGATCAACGAGGAACAGAGGGCCGCAATCCGCATAAGTGTTGAGGATCGGATCAAGTTTTTCCGGCGCCAAGATAATTGCTTCCAGCGTCAGTTCGGGCTCCCCATTCAACGCGCCTAGGGCCCCTGCATCAAAGGCCGCCAGTACGCTGTCATAGATCGGTTTGCTTGAGGTGGAACCCTCGATTTCCGCCACATTGCCAGACAGGGACACACGCCACGCGTCCATCTCGTCAATTGCATCGACCACTGTCAAAACATCCTGCCCCCAGCTTTCGGCAATCGCGCCACTGGCAAGAGTCAGATCAAAGGTTCCATTCTGCTGCTGCATCTGTTCGCGCAAGGCTGATGCGACCTCTTCTCCGGGAACAAATCCCACAGCACGCGGAGGCGTTTCTTTGGCTTTGGCAATCGATAAACGGTAGGGATCAGCCACGGGCAGGGTCGGTTCAGACGAAAACAGGCCCATCGCAAACGCGCCAGCCAATCCCGCAACCAGGACACCACCAATGGCTAGCGGCAAAATCATGCCGCCTGTCTTGGCGTCCTGTTTCGACGGTTTTGCTGGTTTCTTTGGCTTAGTGTCCTGTGCCGGAGAAGGAGCAGCCGTGACCGGCTTGGGTTGTTCAACGGCCTTCGCTGCCGTCGCCAGCGGCGCAATAACTGTGGCGTCCGACAGGGGTTCGTTGTCCGCTGCGTCAAAAGGATTACCCGCAATCGCATCCAAAACTGCAGCCGCGCTTTGGAAACGGTCATCCGGATTGGGTTGCGTCATCTTGTCGAGGATCGACTTCAACGGTTCCGGCACGCCGTTGGTATCAAGCGGCTCTGCTTTTTTCTGCACAACCTCCATCGGGTTACGCCCGATATCGGGCGACTTTCCCCGGAAGTTTGCCAAAAGAGATGCGCCAAGCGAATAAATGTCGGTTCGCGCATCGGTCTTGCCCGCCAATTGTTCTGGCGCGGCGTAAGCGTACTTACCAGCGAATTCATTGCCGACAATGGTCTCTGCGCCGGGGTTTGTGTCTTTGGCGATCCCGAAATCAATGATGACAGCTTGTGCAGGATCTCCGTCGCGCAGGATAATATTGTCTGGCGACAAATCTCTGTGGAAGATGTTGCGTTCGTGCGCAACCTGAAGCCCTTCGGACACCCGCTTGCAAATCACCAGCAGATCATCAGCAGACATCGGCCCCTGCTTGAGCTTTTTGTCCATGCCTGGACCGTCAACATAGTCGATCAGCAGATAAACATGGCCATCGGCGGTCCGGTGGTTTTCAGAATATCGCACGATCGCGTCGTGCCTTATCTCGCGCATCGCTTCTTCGCGCGTGAGCAAAAGAAGATAATCCTCGTTGGTCGAGAATTCGGACTTCAACACTTTCAAAGCGACAAGGCGGCCTGAAATTTCAGATCGCGCTCGGTAAACGTCAGATGTACCGCCGCGCCCCAAAATGGCTTCGACGCGGTAGGTGTTATTCACCAGATCGCCAGGCTTAAAAAGGTCTCCTGGACGGCTGTCTGTCATAATGTCTCCGGTTTCAGAAGGTGACCGAAGTCATTAACCAAGTGCTTGGAACTCGACCCGTCGGTTTTCGTCACTGCGTGGATCGGCAGAGTTAAACGGTGCGCTTTCGCCCATCCCAATCGCTTCAAGCCGGGTTTCCGGAATGCCGCATTCGCTGACCAGATGCCGTTTGACCTCTTTGGCGCGCAGCAAAGACAGGTTTTCGTTATACGAGGCCGAACCGGAACTGTCGGTGTGGCCGACAATCTGGAACAGTTGCACATCAACGGCTTTCATCACTTCGCACAAAGTGGCCAGCTGCGGCTTCTGATCATCACGGAGCGTGGCGCTGTCGAAGTCAAACTTGATCTTGATGTTGACCTGATCGGCCTTGTCGACCTCAGTATACGTGGTTTCGGCTGTGGTGACAGTTGTCGTCGGTTGCACTTCTGTGGTGGCGCTGGCAGCCGGAGCTGTGCTGTCGGACGGGACCAATACGAGTCCACGCGTCTTTTGTTTTTCAAATGCTTGCATGATCTCTTCGGCGGTCATTCCACCGCTCTCGGCAGATTGTGAAGCAGCATGATCGGCAAAACCAACCGAAAGCGTGATCGCAAGTGTAAGTGCTGAAACAGTTCGAATGTACGACATAGTAATACATGTCCTCGAATGAAAAAGGATTGATACCCAAAGTTTAGCTTAGCTGTCCCCCCCCGGCAATGGGTTTGACATGCGGTGCGAACAATCATTGCGTTACACTGTTAAGTGGGTGCTTTAACCCAAAGCTTGACTGCTTAACCGTCGCGCGGATCACTCTCCCGAGTGATGTTTGGCTTGGATTGACGCATAGAATCCGGTTTAATTAGCAAAATGTTTTTTCGTTAGGAATTTTGTTTTATGCGCCTCCTTCCGGCGATTCTTCTAAGTGTTGCCATTATCCTTGCACCAATAATCTGGATTTTCGTGCCCAAGCTTTTGTCGGATGGCGACCAAGGGTTTGCCGGAACAGCGATCGATTCAGGTGCCCGTATTGAAATTGAAATGCTGAGCCAGCAAGTCGAGGACCTGCAAATCCGGCTTGACGAGATGACACAGGAGATGGCCAAGGTCGCAGCGGCAGCTTCGCGTGTTCCGATAGCGCCCATGCCCAGTCAAACACTTGCCCCGCAGACCGGTGGGACTGGGGCTGAAGTGTTCCAGCAGAATGGTGAGAACGATATCATTGATGCCTATGCGCAAGTGGTGCTTATCGCCAATCGCCGTGAAGTAAATGACGGTCTTACAATCGCCGGGCCTTCCTATTTGACCCGCGTATTTGGACCACCGCGTCAGGTCATGTCGGACAATTGTGAAGAGATGACAAACCCAAGACTGGCCAGCAAGCTGGTACTTGAAGACGTAGGGCCGATCCGCGTGCGCATGCTCAAACCAGCTGCGGACTCTATACGCCGCGTGTTCGAAGAGGTGCGCGTCACAGACCCGGACCTTTATGCGCGGATCAACACCGCCGGGTCGCTTTGCGTCCGCCAGATCCGGGGGACACGGGGGCGCGCTTCGACCCATGCGTTCGGGCTGGCGGTTGATCTCAATATCGACGGTGTTTTGGACACGCTGGGCGATGGCAGAACCCAGCTGGGCCTCACCATCCTTGCCGACTTCTTCAAGGAAGAAGGTTGGGTCTGGGGCGCGTCTTGGGGCCGTGAAGACAGCATGCATTTTGAAGTAAGTCGCCAGAAGCTGGATGAATGGATCAATGCAGGCGCGCTTTAACTGACGTGCCATCTGGCATGTTTGACCATGTGTCCCGCGCCAAGCATGCAACGTAAATTTTCTACCGTGTTTGGCGTTCCCTTCCTTGTCAGAGCGGTGCAAGCTGCCAGCACTGATGTCCTAGGGAGGGGTATCGATGAGCGATACGAAAACCGCGCTGGTGATCTCTGCACATGCTGCTGATTTCGTCTGGCGCTGCGGCGGTGCTATCGCGCTGCACCAGAAATTGGGCTACGAGGTAACGGTGGCCTGCCTGTCCTACGGGGAACGCGGCGAAAGCGCGAAGCTCTGGAAAGAAGGCAAGACGCTGAACGAGGTCAAGTCCATCCGCCGCAACGAGGCCGAGAACGCCGCCAAAGCTTTGAATGTCCACGATATTCAGTTCTTCGATCTAGGGGACTATCCGCTGGTGGTCGATCACGACAACAAGATGAAGCTGGTCGATCTTGTCCGTGCCGTTGAGCCGAAGTTCATGCTAAGTCATTCGAAATACGACCCTTACAATACCGATCACATGTATACGAGCAGCCTATCTCTCGAGGTGCGGATGATCGCACAAGCATGGGGGCACAACCCGGGCGAAAAGGTTCTGGGCGCGCCACAGCTTTACCTGTTTGAGCCGCACCAGACCGAACAGATGGGCTGGAAGCCGGACACCTTCCTCGACATCACCGAGGTCTGGGATCAGAAACGCGCGGCCATCGAATGTATGGAGGGCCAACACCACCTTTGGGATTTCTATACCAACGTGGCTGAAAACAGGGCCAATCACTTCCGCCGGAACTCGGGCGGACAGTCGGGCGGGCGCTCTTCGAAATATGCCGAAGGGTTCCAATCCGTGTTCCCGCGCACGGTGGATGAATTGTGATGGGCGTTGTTGTTCAGAACATCGACCGGGCCGCTCCAGATGTGATCGACGGTTTGGCGGCTTGCGGTGTCGCGACAGTCCACGAGGCGCAGGGGCGCATAGGCCTATTGGCGTCGTACATGCGCCCGATTTATCGCGGTGCGTCTATTGCCGGCTCGGCGGTGACAATCCTCGCCCCACCCGCTGACAACTGGATGCTGCATGTCGCAATCGAACAGATCAAACCCGGCGATGTGATGGTTCTGGCGACCACATCGCCCTCGGATGCGGGCTATTTCGGGGATCTTCTGGCGACCTCGGCACAAGCGCGGGGCTGCCGCGGGTTGATCATCGACGCAGGTGTGCGCGATGTAGTTGACCTTGAAAAAATGGGCTTTCCTGTCTGGTCCAAGGCGATTTGCGCACAAGGAACGATCAAGGAAACACTTGGGTCGGTGAACATCCCAGTGGTGTGTGCAGGCGCTTCGGTTGAGGCAGGCGATGTGATCGTCGCCGATGATGATGGCGTGTGCGTGGTCAAGCGGGCAGGCGCGGCAGAGGTCCTTGAGAAGGCAAAGGCGCGCGTCGCAAATGAAGAGGCAAAACGCAAGCGGCTGGCCTCGGGCGAGTTGGGTCTCGATATGTACCAGATGCGCGAACGGCTAGCCGAAAAGGGCCTGCGCTATGTCTGACGGCGTCCGCTGCATGTGGATGCGCGGCGGCACGTCCAAGGGCGGCTATTTTCTTGCCGAAGAGTTGCCCGCAGACCGCGACACCTTTTTGATGCGTGTTATGGGCACCCCCGATAGCCGCCAGATTGACGGGATGGGTGGGGCGGACCCGCTGACTTCAAAGGTGGCGGTTGTGAAACGTTCTGAACGGCCCGGCGTCGATGTGGACTACCTGTTCCTGCAAGTCGCCGTCGATCAGTCGTTGGTATCGGACGGCCAGAACTGTGGCAATATCCTTGCCGGGGTCGCCCCTTTTGCCATCGAAAGGGGGCTGGTGACGGTAACGGGCGATCAAACCAGCGTTGCGATCTACATGGAAAATACCGGCCAGACGGCGATTGCAATGGTGCAGACACCGGGCGGTGTTCCAACCTACGAGGGAGACGCGTCAATCGACGGTGTGCCGGGAACTGCGTCTGCGGTCCCGCTGGAATTCGTTGGTACGGCTGGATCCACCTGTGGTGCGCTTTTGCCAACGGGTAACACCAGAGACAGCGTCGAGGGCGTCGAAGTGACCATGATCGACAACGGGATGCCGGTCGTCCTGCTCCGCGCTGCCGACCTCGGAATTGCCGGCACCGAAACCCGCGCCGAACTGGAAGCAAACGAAGACCTCAAGGCACAGCTCGAAGTCATCCGCCTTGCCTGTGGGCCGTTGATGAACCTTGGCGAAGTTTCGCAGAAAACAGTTCCCAAGATGACGTTGGTAAGTGCGCCTCGGCAGGGCGGTGTGATCGCCACCCGCACCTTTATCCCGCATCGCTGTCATGCCTCTATCGGTGTTTTGGGCGCGGTCAGCGTGGGCACCGCATGTCTCTTGCCGGGCTCGGTGACACATGGTCTGTCCCAAGTGCCCGATGGTTCGGAAAAGTGCATGCCCATCGAACACCCAAGCGGCGAGACCAGCATCATCGCGCAAGTTTCGGACACAGGCGAGGTGACGTCTGCCGCCGTACTGCGAACGGCACGCAAGCTGATGGACGGTGTGGTCTTCGCGTGATCTCTGGCGCTTAACGCGTCGGTAAGGTGCCATCAAGAAAAGCTGGTAAGCACCCGTTCGACCACGGTGTGAAGTCGCAACTGGCAGGTATCAAAAAATTTAAACAGCAGCGACAGCTATGCGCCTTGCCCGTTGCCCGAAACGTCGACAATGCCTAGGATTTCGATCTGTTGCCGATCCCTGACGAACATGCGCAACACCTTGATGTCGGGATCGCATGGATTGGCTGTGGGCGGTTGTCCTTCTGGCTCGGTTGATACGGCGAAGCTCACTTCCGGTACAGACGACAGGTCGAACGGCACCAGCCCGGTTGACCGAAAGACGGCAATAAGCCTGCTATCCGTCTTCCATACTTCAATCCATCGCCACTTCACGCGCGTCGCGCTCAACGATATAGGGGTCACCCCTGCTCAACTGCACGCCGCTTTGGGCGTATTCCCGCATCGCGCGAGGGGCGCCGATAGCTACGATGCCTTCAGGTAGTTCGTTTTTGATCAGTCCGACTTCGGTGGCCTGCTGCACTGCAAGTTGGATTCGGCGTGTTCCACGCGTTCTCGACCGGATAGGCGGGATGGGCCAACTTGGCTGCCGCACCGACCAAAAGTCTCTGAAGGTTGTAGTCAATGTAAAGGCGGCAACCTCTTTGGTGGGCTTGATTTATGTGTCTTTTGGCGGGGCATACTCTGCGGGGTTCACGCTGTCGGGTCGCCCCTCAAGCGAAAGCTGCGCAATGCGCGGTGCGGTGCGCGACAGAACCTTGCCGCCCCGGATGACCGCAAGCCGTGTCGCCTTCAGACGCACCGCTTCGATTGGGTCGCGGGCTTGCAGCAGGACCATATTCGCGGAGCCTCCTTCGCGGAGCGTCGGATCGGGAAGGCCCATCGCCGCGGCACCGCCCAAAGTGACCGAATGAAACGCCCAACTCATCGCCTCGCGCGACGTCATGGGCACTGCATGTACCCCCATATGTGCCACTTCGAGCATGTCTGCAGACCCTAGCGGATACCACGGGTCCATTGCGCAATCCTGCCCGAAGGCGACGTTGACTCCTGCCGCACGCAATTCCTGCACGCGTGTCAGGCCCCTACGGCGCGGATAGGTGTCGGATCTGCCCTGCAGCGTGATGTTGATCAGCGGGTTGGGCACGACATGCATGCCCGATTCCGCGATCAAAGGGATCAGTTTGGAGGCATAGTAATTGTCATAGGAATGCATCGCGGTCACGTGGCTGGCGACAACACGGCCGCCCAGCCCAAGCCGCGTTGTCTCGGCGGCCAGCGTTTCCACATGGCGTGACAATGGGTCGTCGCTTTCGTCGCAATGCAGATCAACGGGCAATCCGCGATCGGCGGCAATTTCGCACAGCCATTTCACCGACCGTGCGCCATCTTCCATCGTGCGCTCGAAATGCGGAATGCCGCCCACCACGTCAACGCCCATATCCAGAGCGCGCAGCAGATTCTCTGAGGCTCCTTTGGCGCGGAACAATCCGTCCTGCGGAAATGCCACCAGTTGCAGGTCAATATAAGGTGCTACCTTCTTGCGCACCTCAAGCAACGCTTCGACCCCGGTCAGGGGAGCTGTGCTTACATCGACATGGCTGCGGATTGACAACAGCCCCTGCGCCACCGCCAGGTCGCAATATCGCAGCGCCCGCTCGACCACCGCATCGACGGTGAGGGTCGGTTTTAACTCACCCCATAGCGCGATCCCCTCAAGCAAGGTGCCCGACTGGTTCATCCGTGGCAGACCAAGACTCAACGTGGCATCCATATGGAAATGCGGATCGACAAACGGAGGTGAAACCAGCTGGCCGCTTGCGGCGATAACCTCGACCGCTTCACCTTGCACGTTCTGACCAATCGCGGCGATGCTGCCGCCCTTGATCGCAATATTTACCGGGCCACGCCCGTCAGGCAAAACTGCCTCTTTGATCAGCAGATCAAACATAGTCCTCACCAATTTGTTCCCGCACACGATACGCGCGGTACGGTACTTTCCAAAGCGTTTATAAAAACTTGGCGGACGGAAAGCGGGATCACCAAGAATCCCGCAAAGCGCATTCGGTTAAAGCGCAAAGCGATTACTGCTTAGGCATCTAATGCCAAGTCGCGCGCCTTAGCTATGAAGCGACAGGAAAGGCCAAAACAATCTGAATGCAAGAAGGCCGGACCGATTGCTGGGATTTTGCTGCCGGTTGCTGCTTTCGGCGTGGGTCAAAGACAAGGTAAGATTCCGTGTGATCAATCGCCTTCAATTTCTTGTTCTAGGCTCGCCATGTCAGGCACAGGCAACCGAGACAACAGTTTCAAAAACAGGGTCCGGCAGGCCGTGCCGTGCCACGCGTCCGAGTACAGGTGCTCGGGCAAGGCAGGCACGCGCAGGATCAAACGACGCCATTCATGCACAACGACCACGCGCAAGGCGGTGCGGTGTAAAAGCGTCAGTTCATCAAGTGCGCCGCTTTCAGACAACTGCGCAAAGCGAGTCACCAATTCTGCTGATGCGCGTTGCACTTCGGGTGGGCAAAGCTTGTCAGATACCCATTGCGGCACATCGTTCGTAGCCCCAATCACAAGGGCGAGTTGATGATCCGTGGGAAGGGTATTTGCCGTAACCATGGCTTTTGGGCCAATCGGAACAGAGATTCCGTTGGTCCGTTCAGGCAGACTTTCATTCGAAGAAGAGGGATCGTTCAAAACCAGATAAGCAGTGACATCAGATGATGCAGCTCCATACACGCGAGGCCACGCCGTTTTGGTTTCGGTACGTCCCATCTTGGTCAACTCGTAGCGGCTTTGCCGCCCATTGCGATGGCTTTCGATCCAGTTTTCTTTACGCAAACGATGCAAGGCCACGCGCGTGGCTTCGGGTTTGATCCCGATCGCAGCCGTAATTGCGTTTACGGTTGCGCCACTCAGCCGGGCCTGAGGGGCCAGCGCCAAGTCGCCGAACATTGTCACCAGAAGCGACCACACCCTGGGGGTCGCCGATCCCATTGCACGGGACACAAGTTCGGTGAACTCTGCATCATTCATGCGCAACCGTTACGAGCCGATAGGCCAAACGCCAAGGCTCAGTGTGGTTTAGAATACGCGTTCATTGTCAGTAGTTCGTATTCTGCAACAGGCTCTTCGTCCTGATTGCGCAGGATTACATGCCAGCGCACCTCACCGTAATCATCTGTACGCTTTGTTTTTTTCTTAACGGTCAACTGCACCTTGATACGGTCCCCCGCGCTGACAGGCTTTTGAAACCGTAGGGTGTCGAGGCCGGTATTTGCCAGAACTGGTCCTTCGTCCGGGTCCACAAACAGCCCCGCCGCAAAACTGAGCAGAAGGTAACCATGCGCAACACGGCCCGGAAAGAATGGGTTACGCTTGGCTGCATCGTCATCCATATGCGCATAGAACGTGTCGCCGGTGAATTCCGCAAAGTGTTCGATGTCCTCCATCGTCACTTTGCGCTCTGCGGTATGCAGGGTCTCCCCGATCTGAACTTCGTCGAAACTGCGCCGGAACGGATGCGCTGGGCCTTGCGATGTTGATGCGCCCGGCACCCATTCCCTTGTCACGGCGGCAATCACATCGGGGCTGCCCTGAACAGCGGTGCGCTGCATGTAGTGCATCACACCGCGCACTCCGCCCAATTCTTCGCCACCTCCTGCTCGTCCGGGACCACCATGGACCATATGGGGCAAGGGCGACCCGTGCCCGGTTGCTTCGGCCATGCTGTCGCGATTGTTAAAGTAAAGCCGACCGTGATATGCACCCGCGCCCATCACCACCTCGCGGGCGACCGCAGGGTCATGGGTGACGACGGACGCGACAAGGCTGCCTTGCCCGCGGTTCACCAATGCAATGGCATGCGACAGATCGCGGTAGCCCATGATTGTGGCCGCCGGGCCAAACGCTTCGGTGTCATGCACATGAGTGGCCGCATCTGGGTCCGCGCAATGATACAGCATCGGCGGCAGGAACGCGCCTTTTGTGGCGTCTGCCCCGTGTACCGCGAACGCATCGGGATCACCGAAGACCCGTTCTGCCTCGCTCCCAAGCGTTGCGCATTTCGCCAGCACATCGCGGCGTTGCCCGTCCGAAACCAACGCGCCCATGCGCGTTTCCGGGGCGCGCGGATCTCCGATCACCGTATCGCGCAAGCGGTCCGACATTGCAGAGATCACCGCATCGACTTGCGCTTGCGGTGCAATGATCCGGCGGATGGCGGTGCATTTCTGCCCCGCCTTCGTGGTCATTTCGCGATGAACTTCCTTGACGAAGAGATCGAACTCCGGCGTGCCCGGCACTGCATCGGGACCAAGGATCGACGCGTTGAGGCTGTCTTGTTCAGCCACGAACCGTACCGAGTTGCGCAGCAGGTTTGGCGCGCTGCGCAGGGAGTATGCTGTTTCGGCGGAGCCGGTAAAGCTGACAACGTCCTGCGGTCCGAGATGATCTAGTACGTCGCCCAATCCGCCAGTCACGAGCTGAATTGTACCATTTGGTAAAATTCCGCTGTCTACCATCAATCGGACACAGGCTTCGGTCACATAGCATGTTGTCGTCGCCGGTTTCACGATGGCCGGAACGCCAGCAAGCAGAGTTGGTGCGAGCTTTTCCAACATTCCCCAAACCGGGAAATTGAACGCGTTGATGTGGACCGCAACACCCTGCAACGGGGTGCAGACATGCTGTCCGACAAAGCTGCCCGTGCGCGACAATTGTTCGATCCCGCCATCAAGATAAACATGCCCGTCCGGCATCTCGCGCCGTCCCTTTGAGGCGATGACGAGCATCGTTCCAATCCCGCCATCGACGTCGATCAGATGGTCTTTCTGCGTGGCCCCGGTTGAAAAGCTCAGGTCATAGAGCAGCTGCTTGCGCTCTTTCAGATATAAAGCCAGCGCCTTGAGCATCCGGGCGCGATCGTGGAACGTCATGGCCCGCAAAGCAGGCGCTCCGACGCGCAGAGCGTGGTCGATCATCGCGCTTGCATCGACCTGCGCACGGCCCGCACGCGCGATCACGGTACCTGTCACGGCATCACGGATTTCCCGCGCGGCGCTGTCTGGGGCAAGCCAGTCACCGGCCACGAAACTTTGAATGTCCTGAACTGTCATTGTTGTCCCCTTTTCCCAGCCTAAGTATTTGACCGTGCGCGAACTTCATGCAAGCGTCCCGTCCATGACACCAGATGATCGCGCCAGAAAATCAGCCCATCACATGTGGCAACAAGACCATGCTTCGCAATGGATGGGGATGGAACTGATACATATCGCCGAAGGCGAAGCGGTCATGGAATTGACGGTGAAGAAAGATCATTGCAACGGACATGGTATGTGCCACGGCGGGGTGATTTTTACGCTGGCCGATAGCGCCTTCGCCTTTGCGTGTAACAGCCGTAATCAGGTCACCGTCGCGCAGCATAATTCGATCACCTACATTGCCTCGGGGCGGTTGGGGGATCGCCTGCGGGCAACGGCGTCCGAAATTTCTCTGACTGGGCGCAGCGGCATCACGGATGTTCAAGTGACCAATCAGTCCGGAGTGCTGATTGCCGAGTTCCGTGGGCTGTCGCGGTCGATCAAGGGAACGGTGTTCGACGAAGCGTAGGGGAGGCGCTGGGCACATGAGGGATTTGTCACCAAAACCGGGCGATCTTGACCCGATAGAACTCGCATCGATTGACGAGATCCGCGCCTTGCAACTGGGCCGTCTGCGCTGGTCGCTGCGCCATGCCTACGACAACGTGCCGATGTACCGCGCCAAGTTCGATGCAGCTGGGGTGCACCCGGATGACCTGAACGACCTCTCCGATCTGGCGAAGTTTCCCTTCACCCTGAAATCCGACCTGCGCGACAATTATCCCTTTGGCCTGTTTGCCGTTCCGCGTGAGCAGATCACCCGTATCCATGCGTCCTCTGGCACGACAGGCAAACCCACGGTCGTCGGCTATACGAAGAACGACATCGACATGTGGGCCAGCGTGGTCGCGCGGTCACTGCGGGCCTCTGGTCTGCGGGCGGGCGACATGGTGCATGTGGCCTATGGCTACGGCCTCTTCACCGGCGGGCTTGGCGCGCATTACGGGGTCGAAAAGCTGGGCGGGACGGTGGTGCCGATGGGTGGAGGGCAGACCGAAAAGCAGGTCGGCCTGATCACCGATTTTCAGCCCAAGGGCATCATGGTCACGCCGTCCTACATCCTCAACATTCTCGAGGCTTTCCACAAAGCTGGGCTGGACCCGCGCGAGACCTCGTTAGAGGTCGGTGTCTTCGGTGCCGAACCTTGGACAAATGCGATGCGGCATGAGATCGAACAGGCCTTCGACATGCACGCGGTTGACATTTACGGCCTGTCCGAGGTGATCGGACCGGGTGTGGCCAATGAATGCGTGGAAACCAAGGACGGGCTGCACATCTGGGAAGATCACTTCTACCCCGAGATCATTAACCCCGAGACGGGCGAGGTGTTGCCCGATGGCGAGAAGGGCGAGTTGGTCTTTACCACCATCACCAAGGAAGGCATGCCAATCATTCGCTACCGCACGCGCGATCTGACGCGGCTTATGGCGGGCACCGCGCGAAGCATGAGGCGGATGGAAAAAGTGACGGGCCGCAGCGACGACATGATGATCCTGCGCGGCGTGAACGTGTTTCCGACCCAGATCGAGGAAGAGGTCATGGCGACCGGCGGGCTGGCCCCATATTTCCAGATCGAACTTTATACCGCAGGCCGGATGGACGCGATGCGGGTGCTGGTCGAGGCCACGCCGGATGCGGCGGACGACCTGTCACGCACGTCTGCGGCGCGGATGCTGGTCAAGCGTATCAAGGATCATGTCGGCATCTCGACCGAGGTCGAAGTTGGAGATCCGGGATCCGTTGTGCGTTCGCAGGGGAAGGCCGTGCGCGTCGTGGATAACCGAAAGCCGGTGTGACCGCTACTGGTCGTAATCTACGATGACGCGTTCGGTGATTGGGTAGGATTGGCAGGACAGAACATAGCCCGCCGCAACTTCGTAATCTTCCAGCGCGTGGTTGGCGACCATCTCAACCTCGCCCTCCAATACCTTGCATTTGCAGGTTGAACAGACCCCGGCACGGCAGGCATGTGGCGCGTCCATCGCATTGTCGAGCGCGGCTTCAAGGATCGTCATATCGCGGCCCATCTCGAAGCTGCGCGTCATTCCATCGAGGGTGATGCTCGCCGCTATCGCGTCCGTGGCCGCGCCATCGGCGGCTTTGGTACGCCGTTGCAGCCGCCCAGTCTGGGCGCTGGCAAACAGCTCGAACTTGATCTGATCCTTGCTCAACCCGTGGTCGCCAAGCGCCTGCGCAATGGCTTTCATCATCGGCTCAGGTCCGCAGATGAACGCGGTATCGACGCTTTGTATGTCGATCCAGTGCTCAAAAAGCGCGGCACATTTCTGACCGTCGACCCGTCCTTGGAAAAGGTCAATGTCCTGTGCATCGGTCTCAAGGATATGGATGATGGTGAAGCGCCCCATGTAGATATTCTTGAGGTCTTCCAACTCTTCCCGGAACATGATCGTGCTGACGCTGCGGTTGGCATAGACCAGCGTCACACGCGATTTAGGCTCTGCCGCCAGCACGGTTTTCAGGATCGACAGGATGGGCGTGATCCCTGAACCACCCGCAAAGGCAAGGTAGGTCTTGGCCTTGTCCGGTTCTATGGGGGTGTGGAACTTGCCCATCGGCTCCATCGCGTCGATGGTCATGCCGGGTTTCAAATCTTCATTGACCCAGCGCGAAAAAGCGCCGTCGGTGACTTTCTTGATCCCGACTTGCAGCACGCCTTCGTTGACGCCAGAGCAGATGGAGTAGGAGCGGCGCAATTCGGTGCCTTCAAAGTCACGTTTGAAGGTCAGGTATTGGCCTTGGGTGAACGAGAAGTCCCCACCGTCGCGGGATTCGAGCGTGATCGTCACAGCATCGCGGGTGGTCTTTTGAACGTCGGTGACGGTCAGAGGGAAAAAGCGTGCCATGTCAGCGCCTTGCGATCAGATGCATTTGAAATAGTCAAACGGCTCAAGACAGTCGTCACACCGCCAATGCGCCTTGCACGGTGTAGAGCCGAACTGGCTGATCCGGGTGAGATGGGCGCCGCCGCAGCGCGGGCAGGCGTCAGGGCCGCCAGCAGGCGAAGGGGGCGCAATGCCGTAGTCAGCAAGCTTCGCGCGGCCTTTGTCGGACAGCCAATCGGTGGTCCAGGGCGGCGCGATCTGGGTCTTGATCCGTACGTTTGTGACGCCTCGGTCGTGCAGGGCGGTTTCAATGTCCATCGAGATCACGGATGTGGCGGGACAACCCGAATAGGTCGGGGTCACAGCCACTTCGAGCGTGTCACCCTCCCACGTCACGTCGCGCACGATGCCGAGATCGACAACCGAGATCACGGGTATCTCGGGATCCGGAACCTGATCAAGCCAACCCCAGATGGTGGAGACGTCGGGTGTCATATCACCAAGTCGCACCGGGATAGGCGCGCTGCAACCACTGCATCTGGGTCAGCATATGGCCAAGGTGTTCGGTGTGACGGAAGCCGGTTTTGCCACCGGATTGGGCAAAGTTGCTGTCGGGCTTGGTCAGTGTCGCCTCGGTAAGAATGTCGTTTATCCGTATGTCGAAACGGGAACGCAAGGCGGTCAGATCGGGGGCAATGCGGGCGGCGTGCATGGCGTCGTCAACGGCATCGGGTGTGAACATCTCACCGACATAGGGCCACAGCAGATCAAGCGCCGCTTGCATCCGACGGTGGCTTTCCTCGGTTCCGTCGCCAAGACCGATCACGGTCTCGGACGAGCGGTCGAGGTGGTAGGTCACTTCCTTGAGCGCCTTGGCGGCAATGGCCGCGATGTTGCCGTCAGAGGCGCGCGTCAGTTCGGTGAGCAGTTCGACATGGAACACATCAAACAGGCATTGGCGCATCAAGGTCTGGCCAAAATCGCCGTTGGGCTGTTCGACCAGCAGCAGGTTGCGGAAATCCCAGACGTCGCGGAGCATCGCCAGATCATCAGCCGAGCGTCCAGCGCCTTCGACCTCTCCAGCCAAGCCAAGCCACATTTGGGTCTGGCCGATCAGGTCAAGCGCGGTGTTGGCCAGCGCGATGTCCTCTTCCAACACTGGTGCGTGGCCGCACCATTCGCTGACCCGGTGGCCTAGCACCAGCGTGTTGTCCCCCAAGCGCAGGAGGTATTCGAAAAGGGCGGTTTGGTCGGTCATCACATGTGGCCTGCTTCGTCTGGGATGTCGAAGAAGGTTGGGTGGCGATAGACCTTGCTTTCGGATGGTTCGTAAAGCGGACCTTTTCCCGAAGGTGACGAGGCAGTGATATGCGCCGCCTCGACCACCCAGATGCTGACGCCTTCGTTGCGGCGGGTGTAGACATCGCGGGCGATCTTAAGCGCCATTTCCGCGTCGGGCGCGTGCAGGCTGCCGACATGGCGATGGTTCAGGCCGTGCTGACCTCGGATGAAGACTTCCCACAGGGGCCATTCGTGTTTCATGCGTGTTCCTCTTGTCGCGCACCACGCCTATTGGCGCACCTTGCGGAGATGCCCATCAGGGCCGATGCGTTATTCAGCGGCCAGTTTTGCGGTGCGTTTCTTTTCGGCGTGGGCCATCAGCCCTTCACGCACCCATGCGCCATCGTCCCACGCCTTGTTGCGCGCGGCGAGCCGTTCTGTGTTGCACGGGCCATTGCCCTTGATCACGTCGAAGAATTCGGACCAGTCCGGTTCGGCGAAATCGTAACCGCCCTTTTCATCATTCCAGTGCAAGGTCTCATCCGGCACGGTCAGGCCAAGGAATTCGGCCTGCGGTACGGTTTGATCGACGAACTTTTGACGCAGCTCGTCATTAGTGTTCATCTTGATCTTCCACTTCATCGACTGCGCGGAATGCACGCTGTCCTTGTCCGACGGGCCGAACATCATCAGAGACGGATACCAGAAGCGGTTAAGCGCATCCTGCGCCATCTTTTTCTGCGCTGGCGTGCCTTGGGCCATCTTCATCATGATGTGATAGCCCTGCCGCTGGTGGAACGACTCTTCCTTGCAGATACGGATCATCGCGCGGGAGTAGGGGCCATATGAGGTACGCTGAAGCGGAACTTGATTCATGATCGCCGCCCCGTCGACCAGCCAACCGACCGCACCCATGTCGGCCCATGTCAGGGTCGGGTAGTTAAAGATTGAGCTATATTTCATACGCCCATCAAGGAGCATTTCGGTCAGTTCATCCCGGCTGACCCCGAGCGTTTCAGCGGCGCAATAAAGGTAGAGGCCATGTCCCGCCTCGTCCTGCACTTTGGCGAGCAAGATCGTCTTGCGCTCCAGTGTCGGTGCGCGGGTGATCCAGTTGCCCTCGGGCAGTTGGCCAACGATTTCCGAATGGGCATGCTGACCGATCTGGCGGATCAACGTTTTGCGGTAACCCTCGGGCATCCATTCCTTGGGTTCAACCTTTTCGCCTGCATCAATGCGGGCCTGAAAAACCGCGAGCTTTTCAGGATCGTCTTGGGTCGCTTCTGATGTGACCATCTGGGCGTACATATATGAACCTTTCGCGCATGAGCGGCGGGCAGATCCGCGCTGTGTTGAGGCACAGATTACGACATCGAACGATTCTCGGCAAGGTTTATGTTACACATGTCCGTGGCGTGGAGGTAATTGGTAACACATTTAAGTTCAGGCCTTTGCAGGCTTGTAGAAATCCCGCAGGACCCCTCAGATTGGTGGTGCTGCGCGTTCGGTCATAAGCTGACGCGCTGTGACGCGTTCGCGGTGGATCATATAAAGCCCTGCGCCAATGATGATGCCGATCCCAGTCAGGGTTAGCGCGTTCGGGAAATCATCGAAGATGAGGTATCCCAACAAGGTCGCTACTGGCAGTTCCAAGTATTGCAGCGGGGCGAGCGTCGCGGAAGGTGCCAGCGACAAGGCATAGGTCATCATCATGTGGCTGACGGTCGCGAAAAATCCGACTCCGAACAGCCAGGTCCACGCGATCCCTTTTGGCCAGACCGGATCAAGCAGGACAGAACCGGAGTCTTTTCCGAATACCAGTAAGGGCAGGCACAGCAAGCTGGCGATCAGGCCGGTGTAAAATTGCAGGGTCACTGGGTGCATCTGCCGCGACAGGCCACGTGTCACAAGGATGTAGAATGCGAAGCCAACCGCAGTTCCAAGAGGGAACAAAGCCACTGCGCCAAAGGCAGAAAAGCTGGGCTGGATGACAAACAGCACTCCCACAAAGCCCACAAGCGCGGCAGCCACACGACGGGGGCCCACGTCTTCGCCAAGGTAGAATTTTCCGACCAGCAACACGATAAACGGTGCGACGAACACGATCGCCAGCGCGTCTGCAAGGGGCATGACACGGATCGCCGCAATGAAGCAGAAGGTTGAGACCAACAACAGCAGGGCGCGGGCCGTCAGCGCCATCCATTTCTGACTTGGCACCCTAAGTGATAAGCCCATAACCAACACGACTGGCGCCATCAGGAGGCATTGCACGATGAACCGCGCGGCAGTGATCTGACCGACAGGCACGCTGCTGGATGCGAGCTTGGCCGCTACATCAAGAAGTGGCGCCGTCATGCAGAAGCCCAGCATCAATGCGACACCGGGCAGAATGCGATCCGTGGAAGCGGCAGTTGGTGAAAGCTGTGTCATGCCTCTGCTCTAAAGTGATGTGTCGAAATCCGTCTGTTCCTTTACCGACACTTGGGCCAGCAGAAGGGGCATCGGCTGTCGACCGTTTAAACGGTTGGCTGGTTGATGATCTTGTGGATGTTTGGTGGCGTGGGGGGGACTCGAACCCCCGACCTAACGATTATGAGTCGTTCGCTCTAACCAACTGAGCTACCGCGCCGGACCGCCGCGTGAGTACGAGCGGTGCGGCGTGGCGTCAAGGGCTAATCTTGGGTTTTTTGCCCGTCATCGCGCGTGACTGATCCGGGATGCGGACGCGTAGACGCGTCCTCGATTTTCAGTCCACTGAAAATCGGGCCGTTGCACTTATTTGACGATCTTTTCGTCTTTTACGAACATGTTCGCCCACGCACGATCAATCAGTTCCGGCGTCATCTTGTAGGGCCAACCCTCAAAGTCACAGACCGCGATCATCTGGTCGATCAGAAAGACTGGCTGATAGTTTGCGTAGACGTTTTTGATGGTCGGATACTTGTTCTTAAGAAGGTGGATCAGCGCTTTTTCACAAAGCGCCATTTTCTTTTTCTTCGCCACCATCGAGAAGATCTTGAGGAAGTTCTGTTGGTCCGGCCCGTCGATCTTGATCTTGAAGAAGATCCGGCGCAGTGCGGCTTGGTCGAAGATTTCGTTCGGGTGGAAGTTGGTCGAGAAGATCACAAGTGTGTCGAACGGAACTTCGAACTTTTCACCCGATTGCAGAGCAAGAATGTCGCGCGCTTCTTCCAGCGGAACGATCCAGCGGTTGACCAGTTTCTGCGGCGGTTCCGCCTGACGGCCAAGGTCGTCGACGATGAAGATGCCGCCGGTGGATTTGAGCTGTAACGGCGCTTGATAGGTGCGGGCGGTCGGGTTGTAGACCAGATCCAGCATGTCGAGCGACAGTTCACCCCCGGTGATTACCGTTGGACGGGCACACAGCACGTAGCGCGTGTCAAATCTGTTGGTTAGGCGCAGCCCGGTTGACGCTTCGGCGCTTTCGGCAGCGCTATGAACGATCGGGTCGTAGACCGTAATGACCTGTCCGGCATATTCTATGGCATGTGGGATATAAATCTTGTCGCCCATCGCATCGCGGATGCCGTTCGAGATCGAGGATTTACCGTTTCCGGGCGGTCCATACATCAAGATAGAGCGACCCGCGCCAACCGCCGGGCCAAGGTTGCCAAGAAGGTCTGGCGGAAGGATCAGATGTCCCATCGCGTCGGTCAATTGCTGGCGCGAGATATGGATGTTGCGGATCGACTGGCGTTTGACCTGTTCGGAATAGACTTCCAATGGTACGGGCATCGCGCCGTAATATTCGGATTGGGCCAAGGCATCCAATGCGCGGGCTTTACCTGCGTCGGTGAGTTGGTACCCCATTTCCGAGCCGTTATTGGCATTCAGTGTACCCGTCGCTTCCAGCAGCAATTGGCCGCGTGCCAGATCGATCAGTTCCTGCGTGATCGGCACAGGCAGGCAGACACTTTGGGCGATGGCTGTTGCCGTTGACACGTTCTTGCGGAACATTGTCTTGATCATGATGTCGCGCATCATGACCGGCTGTAGCTTCATGTCTTCCATGCGCTTGGGCGGAGGAGGCGCCATTACGGCGCTGGTTTGCATGTTCATCAGTAGCCCCGGATCGGTTCAGCCAAATTTGTCTTAGGCTGACCGTGACAGGTTATTGTGGCAACAGAAGGGCTAGGGCTGGACGGGTTATTGGCAGTTTACCTGCCAAACCACGCTCCAAAGCCAAGATAGATTGCAAGCGTCCCACCCAAAGCCATTCCCATCGGAAATTTGGGGTTTGTCCAACTTTTCCAATGGGGTGCGATTTTGCGAAGGGCTGTATGTTTAGCGATCCGATGCGCAACGAATGCCGCGAGGATATTCGCGGCAAACAACGCCATCAGCAGGCGCAAATCGCCAACATGGATAAAGGGCGCCGCAGCGGCAGCAAACTTGGCATCGCCTGCCCCCATCGCGCCTCCCGCGTTCAGGGCGATTCCTGCAATCAGCACTACAATCAGGTGTACGTAACGCCACAGATAGGCGTCAAAGGGCAGGGCGATCAGCCCAACAACCGCGAAGACAAGAAAAAGCATCATCACGATCTGGTTCGGAATGCGCATGTCGCGCATGTCCGAGAATATCACGTAGACACTTAACGGAAGTACGAAAGGCAAGAAAACCAAAGCCGAGAACGCCGAGATGTCCATGCGGCTTAGTTCACGATATTGTTTTCAAGTGCTTTCAAACTCCGGGACGCGGCCTCGAAATGCTGCGGATGGGTGTCTATCGCTTCGCGCAGAAGACCCTGACCTGTGACCACGTCGCCCTTTTTGATCGCTGCCAAACCAAGCGTGTGCAACAATTCGGCACGTTCGATCTGGGTCATGGGAACGACGGGCAGCACGTAATTGCCCCGTGCGCCGCGCGCCAGAACGAGGTTATTCTTGGCCGTGAAGAGCGAGCCGTCATTGCGGATTGCTTCGGTAAAGAGCCGTTCCGCCCCCGAATAATCGCCGCGCGTCAGTTTTGAGAAACCCCAGTTGTTCATCACAGAGGCGGGTGTCGTGGTCAAACCAACAGCAGTTTCATAAAAACTGTCGGCCTTATCCCATTGCTGCTTGCTGTCGGCGATCATCGCCTCAAGCCGATAGCGTTTGTAGGTTTCGTGGGTTGGTGGAATGGCATTCAACGCGGTTTCCGCGCGATCCCATTCTTTGTTGCGGATCAATGCATCAGCCAGTTCGACACGGTCATCATTGGTGGATGCATCGTTGTCGACCACGCGTGCCCATGCTGCAACACCTTCGGTGTGGCGTTTGGCACGGATCAGGGACACGGCAAGCCCGCGCGACAGGTCTATGCGGTCTGGCTCGGCTGTGCTGGCACGTTGGAAATAGGTCACCGCCTCGTTCGGGTCCGAGACCGACAGCATGACCTCGTTGAGGTTGGTGCCATCAATGACGTTGACCCCCTGAAATTCGCGGTCAACTGCTTCTGTATCAATGCCTTGCTCGCATCCAGCAAGCACGAACGCCCCTGTTACACACAGGGAAACGATAAAGGGATGGCGCATTTTTGCGTCCTTTTACTGCTCTGCCTCATTACTGTGTCGGGCGGATTAAGAAATCACTGCTGCCGCGCCGCACGAGTTTGTATTCTTGTTCTATTTCCGAACCATACTGCGAATTTTCTAATTTTGCGAGTGCCAAGCGAAGATTATCGCGAATTGCAACACTTTCGCCATTGTCGAGCGCAAACGCCCTGCGGAACACTTGCGCGGCTTCAGCGGTTTGGCCCTTTTCGATCAGGACAACACCTAGATTGTTCCAGGCATCGGGGCTGTCGGGCGCTTCTTCGCTGGCGCGACGAAGCAACTCTTCGGCTTGGTTGAGCCGTCCGAGCGCCAAGTTGGCAGAGCCCAGCGACAAGAGCACTTCGGGTGTTAAGCCCTGTTCAGCCGCAGCAAGGCTGAACGAGCTGAGTGCAAGTTCGTATTCGCCGGCGGCCATAAGGCGATGCCCAACGGTCAATTGATCTACAACCGCACCTCTGGGGTCAACACTGGGTGCAAAGACCGCATCGTCAGTCGTGGAAAAGCCGCCCTGTGCACAGGCGGCCAATCCGATCAGAAAGAATACGGGCCAAATTCGGCCTAAAGTCATTGTCCCATCGAACTCCCGAGACTTCCGAGCTGCTGAATGCCCATAACCGATGGACCAACCAGAATGATCAGCAGCGGCGGCACCGTCAACATCATTGTGGTCAATGTCATTTTGGTTGGCAACTTGTTTGCCTTTTCTTCAGCGCGCATGACGCGTTTATCACGCATTTCTGCCGCATAGACCCTCAGGGCGTCGGAAATCGGAGTACCAAAGCTTTGGCTCTGGTTGAGAACCGTCACAAAAGACATCACGTCTTGTACGCCGCAGCGTTCGCCCATGTCGTTGAGAACGGATGACTTGTCCTTGCCAGCCTTCATCTCGTGGCTGACCAGTTCGAATTCATCCGCGAGGCTGGGATAAGACGCGCGCAATTCTTTGCTGACCCGCACAATGGCCTGGTCCATAGACTGGCCGGCCTCGACGCAGACCAGCATCATGTCGAGGCTGTCTGGAAAACCACTCTCGATTTCTTCCTGACGCTTTTGCACGCGGCTGGTGATCCAATACTTCGGGAACATGTATCCTGCAGCGCCCGGTCCGAGCGTATACATCACGGTCTGCTGCGTGCTTGCGCTTGTGGGATCAAGGATCAGGTAGAAATACGCAACACCAAGGATCAAGCCACCAATCCCCAGCACAAACTGGGCGAAGTAGTAGAGTTGAACAGCATCTTTGGTGCGATAACCTGCCTGCAACAGCTTCATCCGTACGTCAGACAGTTCCTTGGCGTCCTGCGGTTCAAGAAACTGCGCGTACTTGTTGAGCTTTTGGTTCTTTTGTTTGTCACGCAATACGGCACGTGTGGCCGCGTCGACCTCTTTTCGACCTGACTGATTGCCAAGTCGATCCATTGGGTTGGACCGCGACATAAAGAACATCGGAATGGCGAGGACGAGCAAAAGCACGCCCAAACCGGCGATGAGGATCATCGGACCGGCAGGCCCAAGCATGTTGTAGGCGAATTGGTTGAAGGCTTGCATGTTTCGGACCTCAGACTTTGATATTCACGAGAGCACGCATCACGATCAGGTTGACGACAAGAAATGCGCCAACAACGAAACATGCCGGGATAAACCACGGGTGGTCGATCACCTCGTCGTAATAGTTCGGATCGGTCAACTGGATGACGATCAATGCGCCCACCGGAAAGCCCGACAGGAACTTGCCAGACCATTGTGCCTCGGCAGTGATGGCTTTGACCCTACGGAAGAGGCGGAAGCGCGCACGGATCACTTTGGCCAAACCTTCGAGGATCTCGGCAAGGTTACCACCCGATTGTTGCTGGATCGAAACGGCGACTGCAAGGAACCGCAAATCTTGCATATCAAGCCGTTCGGCCATCGACTTTAGGGCTTCTCCGATATCACGTCCATAGCTGGATTCGTCTGCAATCAGACCAAATTCCGTTGCAAGCGGGTCTTTGATTTCTTTTGAAACGATCGAGATCGCCGAAGAAAACGGATGGCCGACCCGCAAAGAACGCACCATCAATTCCACCGCATCGGGCAGCTGTTCTTCGATCAGGCTGATGCGCTTCTTCGCTTTGCTGTTGATCCAGAAAAACACACCGCCGACACCCATCGCCAATCCCATGACGACACGCACCGCAAAACCAGCTTCAGTGCCCACCGTCAAACCTGCGAAGGCAACAACGCTGACGCCGATCATCACCATAATCAGCTGCTGCGGCGTGAAGGCGATCGCCGCCTTCTGTGCCCGGTCCGCAAGGATCGAATACAGCGGCAACCCACGCGAGGTCATGTGCTGGTCCATCTCCTTGCGGAGTTTCGCCAGCACTTCGTCGCGCTTGGTGCCTTTGTCTAGCATCTCTAGACGGCGGTTCACCCGTTTGTTCAGGCTGATCGATTTGCCGAATGCGACCAGATAGACGCCTTCGACAAGCACGAGGACGGCAATGAAGATCAGGCCGTAGACGATCGGTTCTGCGCTAAGTGTCATGGTCAGTGGTTCCCGTTGAAGGGTTCATAGATCGACGGGGGCAAGTCGTAGCCCCACATCTTGAAGCGTTCGGCATAGTTGGACCGCACGCCCGTGGCTGTGAAATGGCCTATGATCTTGTTTTCTGGCGTCAGGCCGACGCGCTGGAAACGGAAGATCTCCTGCATGGAAATCACTTCGCCTTCCATCCCGGTGATTTCGGTGATCGAAGTCATTCGACGCGAGCCATCCTGTAGGCGCGAGGCCTGTACGATCAGGTTCACAGCCGAAGAGATCTGGGATCTCATCGCCTTGAGCGGCATTTCAATACCCGCCATGGCGATCATGTTTTCCAGACGGCTCACACCGTCGCGGGCGCTGTTGGCGTGAATCGTGGTCATTGATCCGTCGTGGCCAGTGTTCATGGCCTGCAACATATCGATCACTTCTTCGCCGCGCGTTTCACCCACAATGATCCGGTCAGGACGCATACGCAGGGCGTTCTTGAGACAGTCTCGCGGTGTGACCGCACCTTTGCCTTCGACGTTGGGAGGGCGGCTTTCCATTCGGCCCACATGGGTCTGTTGGAGCTGAAGTTCCGCCGTATCTTCGATCGTCAGGATGCGTTCGCTGTCATCGATGAAAGACGAAAGCGCGTTAAGCGTAGTCGTCTTACCCGAACCAGTACCACCAGACACGATCACGTTCAGACGTGTTGCAACAGCAGCCTGCAGATAGACCGCCATTTCTTCGGTGAACGCGCCAAAACTGACCAGATCGTCGATGCTCAACTTGTCGGTTTTGAATTTACGAATGGAAACGAGGCTGCCATCCACCGCAATCGGCGGTACCATCGCGTTGAAACGCGAACCATCTTGCAGACGGGCGTCCACATAAGGGTTGGATTCATCAACACGACGACCAACGGCAGACACGATTTTGTCGATGATCCGCATCAGGTGCTTTTCATCTTTGAAGGTCACGTCGCTTAGCTGCAACTTACCGGCGCGTTCCACGAAAATCTGCTGCGGGCCGTTGACAAGAATATCGCTGACGGTTTCGTCTTTCAGCAAGGTTTCAAGGGGACCAAGCCCCTTTACCTCATCGTAAAGCTCTTGGTTCAGGCCCAACCGCTCTTCACGGTTGAGCACCATACCTTTTTCCTGAAGGCTCTCGGTTGTGATCGCGTTGATCTCTTCCTTGAGCTGGGCTTCTGTCGCTTGGTCCAGAGCAGCCAAATTGAGGTTGTCGAGAAGTGCGCGGTGCAATTCCAATTTGATGTCGCTCAGACGTTCCTTGCGTTTCTTGTCGCGGTCCGCCGATTCGGGCGCTGCCGCCTTTTTAGGAAGAACCTTGCGCAGCGACTTGGTCGCGGCGGGCGCATTTGCTGGGGTCTCGGCCGTGTTTGCTGCCGCTTTTGCTGCGGGGGCAACCTCTGCAGTCGACTTTTTATAACGCGAAAACATCTGTGTTCTCCTTAAGCCGCTTCAGCGTCGGAGCGCCCGACTTCGTAGAGGGACTGAGCCAGTTTGGCGATTTCCTTGCGCAGCGCGTTCTTTGGTTGTTGCAGTGCAAGGGGTTGGCCATGATCACCTGCTTCGGCCACGGCTCTACCGCCATCCGGCATGTGCAGATCAACCGAGATTTCAAGGCTTTCCTGCATCCTCTTTAGGCGGCTCTTGCCTTGAAGATCAGTGAACTTTGGTGCGCGGTTCAGCACAAAGCGGATTTTATCGAAGGGCAAGTCTTCGGATTGAAGTGCACGCTTAAGCCGGTAGGTGTTTTGAGCCGACCGCATATCCAGTTCGATTACGCCGAAATAGACCTGCGCCGCGCACAGGACGGTTTCAGACCATTGGACAAGGCTTGGCGGCATGTCGACGACGACGAAGTCGAAATGCCGTGCCGCAGTGTCAAGCAAGGCCTGCACCTCAGTTTGGCCGATAATGTCGAGCGGTGGCAGATCTGCCGGGGAGGTGAAAACGTGAAGTTTCTCTTCGAAGGTCACCAGCGCCTGGCCAAAGCTGTCTTCGTCCATCGCTTCGATGTCTGAAAGCAATTCAAGCACGGCTTCGCGGCGTTGGACGTCAAGATAGGTCGACACAGCACCGAATTGCAGGCCAAGGTCGATGATACAAACACGAGGGGCATTTTCTTTGGTAACGGTGGCCAATTCCCACGCAAGGTTGGTTGCAAAGGTGCTGGCACCACAGCCACCGGCCATTCCCTGAACTGCAATGATGACGCCATCGCCATCATGCGAAAGTTTGACACCGGATACATCACGTTCGGTGCGCTTTGGTTCCGGGGTGCGCATCCGTTCAATCGCCGCTTCTAATTCGCCTTCTGGAAGAGGGTAGGGGACAAATTCATCGGCTCCTTGACGCAAAAGGTGGTGCAGCGCGGACGGTGTCACGTCATGCGCAATCAGCACGACCTTGATCTTGCGCGCCTTTGCAGCGGCGATGATCGACGACAGATGATCGACATGTGCCTCATCCTCTTCGTCGATGGCCAGCGCGACGAATTCCAGCGCTTCGCCTTCTTCTTGGGTAAAGAAATGCATGGCTTCATCGAAGCCAAGATCGCCCCAGGCTTCGCCCAGAACGGCTTCCATGTCTTCAATCAGGAGATCGAATTCCTGAACATCCCGGCTAATTGTACACGCAACAATTGGCGCGGGCTGCGGAGTGCTTGGAAGGATACTCGTCATTTGCCTCGGTTCCTCTAACTTCACGACGCACGTGAGCGGCATTCTGCACGCATCAAGTACGTCAATCCCGACTCGCTCGGGACGGACTGCTTAGGTCAGAAGTTGGTCGAAGAACTTGGCAACATTGGGGCCGAATTACCGAAATTGTACGGTATTTCAGGCTGATGGCATGGCCCCTTTCGGGGCCTTGCCTTTATTGGGTCGACTGGAAGTCGGTTCCTTCAATGCCTTCAAGAGCGGTTCTTGGCACGGCACTGTTGATATACTCGCGGTAAATGATCTCGGCATATCTGCCTTCAAGAACAGTGGGATGCAAACCGACAAAGCCGGAAACCTCGGTCACGGTACGGCGGTTGCGACGCTCGCGTCCTTCGGTCACGATCAAAGGCTGGGTTTCCCCGAACGAGACCACCGCTTCGAGGCGATCTTTGCTAATGCCTTGTGAAGCAAGGAAATTCACGACGGCGTGTGCCCGGTTCAGACCAAGGCGTTTGTTGTAGCCTTCGCTGCCCACAGCGTCAGTGTGGCCATAGACCCGGAAGCGAACCTCTGGGAACTGGCGGATCCACTGCGCCTGTTCACGCAACGTGTCCTTTGCGCCAGTGTCCAGAACGGCGCTGTTGAAGGCGAAGTTGACAGTTGTCATCACTTCGCTCGCAAAACGCTGCGACAGATCATAGGTATACCGCTTTTCGCCATTCATGATCTGTACGTTATTCATGGTGGCGGTGCCGAAGTTGCCAGTATCAAGCAAGGCACCAGCTTCGCGGTTGAAGGCGCTGTAGACTGGATCGCTGGTGGCGCAAGCCGCCAAAAGCGCAAGCCCAGTAAGGGCCATCGGGATGCGGAGATTCTTTTGAACTGCCATCGCCTCAATCCATCACATAACCATAGGAACCCGAGAAATCCTGTTTGGCAACTTCGCCTGCAGCACCACGCAAGTTGCGTGTATCATCGGCGACGCGTCCGAAAAGGAACAGGTCTTTTTCACTTGGCGGGCGAACCCGGTCGGTCGGCAGAGCAAGAGCTTCGCCACGTGTCGGCGTGACCAGATGCGGCGTGATGATGATCACAAGTTCCGACTGTTCACGCTGGTATTCTGCGCTGCGGAAGAGGGCACCCAGAATGGGGATGTCACCCAGCCAAGGAACTTGGCTGTTCAGGTCACGGAAGTCGTCTTGCAGAAGACCCGCGATGGCAAAGCTCTCACCATCTCGCAGTTCCACGGTTGTTGTAGTTTCGCGACGGCTAAAGCCGTCGATGCGGATTGCACCGATGTCGATACCACTGCTTGGGTCGATGGATGAAACCGCGGCCTCAAGTTCAAGGTTGATCAAATCTCCATCCAGAACGCGCGGGATGAAGTTGAGTTCGACACCGAATGGCTTGAATTCAACGGTGATTGCTCCGTCTTCCTGCGCCACTGGCACCGGATATTCACCACCTGCAAGGAATGTTGCTTCCTGCCCCGACAAAGAGGTGAGGTTGGGTTCCGCCAAGGTGCGTACGACGCCTTTGGCCTCAAGTGCTTCAAGAAGGATACCTACTTCGAGGCCTCCCGCGTTGAAGCCGAACATGACACCACCTTGTGTTCCGACGTCTGCCACCAGTTTGTCCGCGACCGTGTCGACCCCGGCTAGCGGTGCTGCGTTTCCTGTTCCGACCTCTAGGCCAAGATCGCCATCAAGGACGGATCCCCCTGTTGCAAGCGAGGCTTGCAGTGATTTGGAAACGGAACGCTGCATTTCTGCAAAGCGAACCTTGAGCATGACCTGCTGGACACCGCCCACTGTCATCAGGTTTGAAACCCGTTCGGGGGCATATCGCGTCGCCAGATCCAGAGCACGCTGCATTCGTACAGTGCTAGACACGGTGCCGGAAAGAACGATGCCGTCATTCGCCGTGCGCACTTCGATTTTTTCGTCCGGAAGAATCTGGCGCAGGCGTTCTTTGAATTCGGTGAGGTCTGGGGCGACCCGGACATCAACGTTGGTGATCAGCTGGCCGTTTCCGTCCAGAATGGTCAGTGTTGTGGTGCCCGGCGTTTTGCCCAGCACGTAAATGGTTCGGTCCGAAAGGGACGAAATATCTGCAATCGACGGGTTTGCGATGCTGAGTTCCGCAAACGGAACCTCGCTCTCAACCACTACCGCACGGTTCATGGGAACGTTCAGTGTCGATTCGGTATTGGTCCGGATGACGCGCAGGGTTTCAGCAAAAGCTGTTTGCGCCATCGGAGAAATAGCAAGAACCGCGCCCAACAGGACGGCCTTGATGGGACTGCTCGTATACATGTGACCTGCCTTTCCGATCACGCCTCAGGTTTGGGTCTTATTGCCCGATATTGAGACCAAGCTGCGCTAAGTCAGCTTTTATTGCAAGAATCAATGATTTCAGAGGGGTGCTTCATGTGGATAAGGCGCAACATAATGCTGCGCCCTATTGAATTCGAAAATCAGTGTTTTCACCAGATGCGGTGCGGTGAAACCTAGTTTGTACAAGGGATGGGCATATCCACCACTTCGCCACCACGGCGGGTCCGGATCGTACAAACCTGAATGGAATGCGGTTTTTCGTCTTCTACCCGCTCTCCGAGGCCCAAAAGAGACCGCTGGTCGACTTCGATCACCTCTGCAACGGTGTCATCGTTGCGTCCCATCAGCGACAATGACAAGCGCCCGGTCGATTGCGCCTGTGCCAAAGATGCCACCTGCTGTGGGCTGGCAGCAACGGTTACGGTGCGGGCAATCGTTGTTTGCGTCGTGTCGGTCTCAGAAGTCTGGTCAATGGCAATCAGCTTAACCCCGGTTTCGATCAGCTTTGTAACTTCACCATTGGGCATGTTGGGATCATTGCTGCGCACGCGACCGGTCCAATACACGTCGACCCGGTCGGTCGGACGCAAGAAGCCGGACACACCAGAGGCCACGTCCACTTTGATCGCAAAGGCACGCTGACCGCGCTCGAGTCGTGATGTCAGTCCGGCATCGGCACCAGGTTCGCTGACCTTGCTGCCCATAATCGCTTCGTTCTTTTCGATCGGGCGTAAAGCAACGCGCAGGTCTGCCCCGTCTGCATTCAGCGGAGTGGCGCTATCAAAGAAACTTTCCGGCAGGATTTGCTTGGGCCACGGCATAAGCGCGATGTCTTCGTCGGCGATGATTTCACCATAATCAAGAGCCCGCGTGGCAACATAGATTTCCTGCACTGGAACGCTGGCTGTTGCTTTACTGCGTTCTTGTTCAAGCGCGGCTTGATAGGAACCGATATAGTTCTGCGCCATGTAAACAGCGAAACCGGCCAAAGCCAGACCCGCGAGTAGGACAAGTCCAAAGACGATGCGCATAATGCCTCCTTTACATGCTCCTGATATGCACCCGGAGAGGTGCTGAGACATGAATTAGTATCCCGTATACCGGCCCATTGTGTCTGGCTCTTGGGCAGATTGTGGCGAAAATTTGAAGTTCGGCTGCCCAAGACCGTACTCACGCGGGAGTGATCGGGACACGTAATTCTGGAACGCTTTATCGGTTCTGAATCTTGTTGTGCGATCAATGTCGGAGGCACAAGCCGTCAGGGAGAACGGATCTTTGTATAGAGCGACTGTGCATCACCAGATGAATCGGACACGTCGGTGGTATCGCTCTGAATCATGGTCAATCCGCCAATCGCGAGTCCGATGGCCGTTGCAGTCAAAAGGAGCCAGTCAATGGCGACAGAACCGCTTTCGGATTTGGCAAATGTTTTGACGTGCATATGCTTGGGAAAGCTCTTGGTCACCTTAGCAAGAAAAAAGGCGCGCAAAATGCGCGCCTTTTCCCGTCGATCGAAATCAACTTATTAGTCAGCTGCCGGCAGCCAGTCTTGTGCGCCGAGAACCGCGCCACCGGTCGAAGTCAGAACGGCGTCGGTGTTGGTCTGGATCGCGCCGTAAGCGGCAATTGCGAGGCCAACCACAGCAGCGGTCAGAACGACCCAGTCAACTGTCACGGCACCGTCTTCGTCGTTACGGAAGTTTTTGATGAATTTGATCATTTTGATCTCCATAGTCCTAGTTTGCTCACGTTGGCCAAGCTCAGGACTTTATGTTGAGCGCTCTCTCATTCGCTCCATCCCGTCTTGGATGAGCACTTATACCCGCCGGATTGGGGCAGCAGTTTGACCGCATTGGTCCGATTTTGCAGCTTGCCTCAAAAGTTAATGAAAATGACTTAAGATACCGAAAAACAACGAAATAAAGTTTTGAGAAAGAATAAAATTTATTGAAACAGGGTTGTTGGACGTGACCAATTCCCCCGGATTGATTTCAATTTCGAAACGAAATGGTCATGAAAGCCAGATTGTGTCATACTTTGTTTCAACAAAAACGGGCATCGAGCAGGAGCCTGCATATGAAACGGTATATTGTGCTGGCGCTGGTCGCCATGTGTCTTGGCGCGGGTGGCTCTATGGCAGACCCGCCGCCGTTTCCTGAATTCTCTGCCAAGCGGGTCAAACCGCCATCCTCGGGGGCAAAGAAACGCATCACGGTCCAGATCGCCCCTAAAGCGCCAAGCTTGCCTGCAGCGGCACCAACGGCATCTGTACCCAAACCACGTGCACCTGGCGTTGAAACGCTTGCGTGGTTCTGGAGCGATATTTCTCCATCTATCGACGCACAGGGCCCCGGTCGGCTTGAACCGGCTTTGGTACGGCTCTTGAATCCGCCTTCGGGGCAGGGGATCGCTGGGCCACGTTTGCAGGATCTGCAAGGGATCGCTGAACACCACGGTAAGGACATCCTGCTTCATACCGTTGGCACGCGGGTATCGCCTGCGTTGGTTCTGGCCGTCATCTCGGTAGAATCGGCGGGTCGCGTCGATGCGGAAAGTTCGGTTGGGGCGCAGGGTTTGATGCAGTTGATGCCTGCAACCGCTGAACGGTTTGGTGTCTCCGACAGGCTATCGCCAGCTCAGAATATTAAAGGGGGCGTCGCGTTCCTCGATTTCCTGATGGAAAAGTTCGACAACGACGTGATTCTGGCGCTGGCTGGCTACAACGCTGGCGAAAACGCGGTGGTGCGGGCCAGTGGTGTGCCGGACTATGCCGAGACCCGCGCCTATGTTCCGAAAGTGCTGCAAGCGTTCCAGACGGCGAAAGGGCTGTGCCTCACGCCGCCTCAACTTGTCACCGACGGGTGCGTGTTCCGCGTCGCATCACGATAGAACCGCGCCGGGGTTCATGATGCCCTTTGGATCAAGCGCATCTTTAATAGCACGCATTGCAGCAAGCTTGGCCGGATCACCATAGCGCGCCAGATCCGCCTTCTTGGCCCGACCGACGCCGTGTTCCGCGCTGAACGTCCCACCCAGTTCGTTTGCGATGTCGTGTACGGTCCGCTTGATCTGTTTGGTCTCTTCAAGGAACAGGTCGCGTGACTTGCCTTCAGGCGGGAACACGTTGCAATGCAGGTTGCCGTCGCCGACATGGCCGAAGCAGTTGATCCGAAACTCGCCCACTTGGGCAATGCTCTGCCAAACTCGGGCTATAAAGTGGGGCAGCTCACCCAAGGGTACAGACACATCATGACTCGACACGGCACCAATTTGGCGGTTCGCAATCGGGATCAATTCGCGCACGGCCCAGAAGTCGTTTCTTTGTGATTCCGATTGCGCGATCACCGCGTCTGACACGATGCCTTCCGCCTCAGCCGACATGAACAGGTTTTCCAGGGCCTCTTGCGGCTCTAATCCCTTTGGCAGCCCGATATCCATCAGGATCATCCACTCGGGGTGATGGTCACCAAACGGTTTGCGCACGTCGGGCATGGTTTGCTGCAAAAAGTCCAACCCGTTTCCGTGCATCAGCTCGAACGCGCTGATGCTTTCACCCAGTTGCGACTTCGCAAGCGATAGAAGCTCCAATGCTGCCTCGGCATCTCGGATCACGAATACTGCAGTCCCAATGCTGGCAGGACGCGGGAACAGCTTGAGCGATGCGCCGGTGATGACGCCAAGCGTGCCTTCAGATCCGATCATGAGGTTGCGCAAGTCATACCCTGTGTTGTCCTTACGCAGGCGTTTCAACCCGTTCCAGATCGACCCATCGGGCATCACCACTTCCAGCCCGAGGCATAGATCACGCGTGTTGCCATAGCGCAGGACGTTTACGCCACCCGCATTGGTACCCAGCAATCCGCCAATCCGCGCCGACCCTTCTGACGCCAGCGATAGGGGGAACAAGCGGTCCACATCTTCCGCCGCCTTCTGGATGTTTGCCAGAATCACACCGGCATCTGCGATCAGCACGTTTTCCTGCGGATAAACCACACGAATGGTGGTCATGCGTTCCAGCGATAGGATCAGGGGAACCTCTGCATCGCCGTCGGGCGCGATCTGCCCGGCGACAAGCCCAGTGCCCCCGCCATAAGGTACAATCCCGACACCCGCTTCGGCGCAGGCTTTCACAAGCGCCGAAACCTCTTCTGTTGAACGTGGTCGGGCCACAAATCCAGGTGCGCCCTGAAAACGGCCACGCGGTTCTTCAAGGTAGGATTGCTCGGCGCGGGAAAACATATCCGCAGGAAAATGGTGCGACAGGGCGTCGATGAAGCCGCTATCGGCAGAGTCGCGTGGCATCAACGGGTCTCCGAATGAGTCAATTCTGCGCGTCGCGAAGCCATTCGGGACGCAGGACCACAACCGTAGGACGGGACGGCAGATCACGCAATGACACTTCGAGGAAAGAACTGTCGCGGCGGTTGATCACGAAACTGTCCTGCACCTGCTCGAGAAACGCCTCAAGTGCAAAACCCGAGAACCAGTGCATTGGAATGACGATGCTGGACTTCAGCCTCTCAACGATCCGCACCATCACATCGCGCGGTAGGGTGTAGCCGCCATCAACAGGCACCATCACAACGTCCAGTCGCCCGATGGCCGCATATTGCTGGTCGTTGGGTTCGTGATGCAGATGCCCAAGATGCCCGATGCACAATCCTTCGACCTCGAAGATAAAGATCGAATTGCCCTTGTCTTCCTGTCCGCCGAATTGCGAACGAATGTCTGTGGACACGTTGCGCACCAGCATTTCGCCCAGATCGACATGATGGTCGATCCCTTCACCGAACGGCCCCCAACCGGGCAGAACATGTGGGATGGCGGGGTCAGGATTGGCCGTCCAATGCGTGTCATGGGCGTGATTCATCGTCACCACGTCAGGCAACAGGGTGGTGTTGCCCAGAAATCCGGTGAAATCCGTGGCGACGTTCAGACCTCCGGGGGTCTGCAAGAGAAACGTTGCGTGGGCGACATAACTGATCCGCACCGAATATTGCTCAACAGGCGCAGTCCATGATGCCTTTTGCAAATACACCATGCCGGGTGTCGCATCCGCGATGGCAAGGCAATGGCTGGGGCGTCGGGTGTCCTGTGCGAACGCCGCGCTGCCCGTGATCGCGATGGCCAGTGCCACCCAGAGTCGTTTGAAACGCATTCCGACACCTCCTTAGGTGAAGATAGCGCAGACGATGCGGCGGTCTAGAAAAACTGCCGTGAGGGCCAAACCCCATTTGACTGGCATTGTCCTTAGCCGACGTCGGTGCGTCCACGACGGTCCAATCGCAGGGCTGCATACAAAACATGGGTTCGCCAGCGCCCGTCGATCTGAAGATAGCTTTGCGCGACACCTTCATACTTGAACCCGGCTTTTTCGAGCAGTCCCCTGGAGGCCTTATTCTCGGGCAAACACGCAGCCTCGATGCGGCTGAGGTCCAGACGGTCAAACGCGTAATGCACCACTGCGTCGATTGCCTCGCGCATGTAGCCCTGCCGCGCGAAAGGCTCACCCACCCAGTAGCCAAGTGTGCCCGCCTGCGCTGGGCCGCGCCGTATATTGTCGAGCGTGATTGCCCCCAGCAGCATGTCGTCGCTCCGTCGCTGCAGGAACAGGGGCACAGCCGACCCGTTGCCGATGGCGCGATTGGCCCAATAGACGCGGTTGGTGAAGGCACGGCGCGTCAGGTGGTCTTCGGCCCAGCTGGGTTCCCATTTGGCGAGGAAACCTTCGCTGTCGCGCCGCAGCGCGCTCCATGGGTTAAAGTCACTATGGATCGGCGGGCGCAACACCATCCTCTCGGTGTCGAGCCGAAGCTTGCGCCGCAGGCTGAGCATCAGGCCACGCGGCGTTGGGACAGGGTGGTCAGGTCGGGGGCTGCCCCAACAGGCCCATAAAGCGCCATTGCCGCCGGTGCTTGGCGGACAAGGTGTTCGCCAAAGGCCCGCACGTCACCAGTGGTCACGCTGTCGATGCGGGACACTGTGTCTTCAAGCGACGGCACTTCGCCCCAGATCTGAATCATCCGGGCCAGCCGCTCTGTGCGCGAAGACGGGCTTTCCAACCCCATCAGCAACCCGGCTTTCATCTGCGCCCGGGCACGGGCGACCTCGGCAGGGGACATATCATCAGCCGCGCGTTTCATTTCGTCGATTGTGAGGTTAGTGAGATCCTTGATCTCGTCCGCACTTGTCCCTGCATAGATCGTTGTCATTCCGGTGTCGGAATAGGCGCCTGTCTGGGCAAAGATCGTGTAGCACAACCCGCGCTTTTCGCGGATCTCCTGGAACAGGCGGCTCGACATGCCGCCACCCAAAGCAACGGAATAGACCTGCGCGGCATAGAAGTTCGGATCGCGATAGCCGGGCGATTCAAAGGCCAGTGCCAGATGCGCCTGTTCAAGGTCTTTGACCTTGCGGCTTTCGCCACCGTGGAACCGGGCAGCATCGGCGGTCAGGAAGGGCCGGGAAACCATATCCCCGAATAGCGCTTCGGCCTGTTTGACCACATCGTCATGGTCTACTGCACCAGCGGCCGACAGGATCATCTGGTCCGGGCCATAGTGCTCGGACACAAACGTCGCCAGATCGTCTTTCGAAAAACCTGACACGCGGTCGGTCTCGCCCAGTATCGTGCGCCCGATGGGCTGATCGGGATAGGCCTTTTCCTGCAACCAGTCGAAGATGATGTCGTCCGGTGTATCGGCGGCCTGACCAATTTCTTGCAGGATCACGTGGCGCTCGACTTCGATTTCTTTGGGGTCGAATACCGGGTTGCGCAAGATGTCGGCGACCACATCCAACGCTAGACTTACGTCACTGCGCAGCACGCGCGCGTAATAAGCGGTCACCTCGCGCGAGGTATAGGCATTGATATAACCGCCCACGTCTTCAATGGCTTCGGCGATTTGCAACGCGCTGCGGGTTTCGGTGCCCTTGAACGCCATGTGCTCCAGAAAATGGGCGATGCCGTTCTGTTCGGGCCGTTCGTGACGCCCACCTGCGGTGACCCAGATGCCGATGGCAGCACTTTCAAGACCGGGCATATGCTCGGTCACAATGCGGAAGCCGTTGGGAAGTGTGGCGGTCTGGACGGTCAAGAGGCGATCCGATCTTTGATGAGAGTTTCAAGTTGGTCGAGGTCGTTGGGAACGCGGGTGACGCGTTCCTCGCGATCAAAAAGATCCGCCATGCGTTCGGGCAAGGGCGGGCGAATGCCGCTGGCCTTTTCCACCGCATCGGGGAATTTCGCCGGGTGCGCCGTGGCAAGGGTGATCATGGGGACATTCGGGTCGCGCTGGGCTTCGGCAACAGCCACACCAATGGCAGAGTGCGGACACAGCAATTCGCCCATATGCGCGTTCGCGTGGGCGATCATTGCCAGCGTTTCGTCCTCGGATACCCTGCCGCTGTCGTAATGATCGCGGAGAACGTCCATCGCACCTTGGCTGACATGGAACCCACCAGCCTTTAGTTCATCCATCAACTGCGACACAGCATTGCCATCGCGGTTGTAGGCGTCGAACAAAGCGCGTTCGAAATTCGACGACACCTGAATGTCCATCGACGGGCTGATCGAAGGGGTCACGCTGTCGGTGACATAACCGCCCGTACTCAAACAGCGGTGTAGGATGTCGTTCTGGTTCGTCGCCACTACAAGACGGTCAATCGGCAGACCCATGCGCTTGGCGATGTAGCCCGCAAAAATGTCGCCATAGTTGCCGGTGGGGACCGTGAAGCTGACCTTGCGATCTGGCGCTCCAAGGCTGACAGCGGAAGAGAAATAATACACCACCTGCGCTAGCACGCGGCCCCAGTTGATCGAGTTCACTCCAGCGAGTTTCACTTCGTCGCGGAAATCGAAATGGTTGAACATGTCCTTCAACCGCGCCTGACAGGCATCGAAATCCCCATCCAAAGCAAGAGCATGAACATTCGATTCGGTAGGGGTCGTCATCTGGCGGCGCTGCACGTCGGACACCCGTCCGTGCGGATAAAGGATGAACACATCGACCGCATCCAATCCCCGGAATGCCTCAATCGCGGCGGACCCGGTGTCACCAGACGTCGCGCCGACGATGGTCACGCGCTTGCCGCTGCGGGACAGTGCTTCTTGAAACATCTGCCCAATGAGTTGCATCGCAAAGTCTTTGAACGCGAGCGTTGGGCCGTGGAACAGCTCGAGCAGGAAATGGCCATTGCCCAGTTGCACCAGTGGTGCGCGGGCATCGTGGCCGAACCCGGCATAGGCTTTGGTAATCAGGTCAGCGAAAACCTCGTCAGTGAAGGCGTCGCCCACGAAGGGCCGCATCACGCGGAACGCAATCTCTTCGTAGGACAGGCCGTGCATCGCGCGAATGTCATCAGCGCTAAGCGTCGGGATCGTTTCGGGCACATAAAGACCACCGTCGCGGGCAAGGCCCGACAGCATGGTGTCTTCGAATCCAAGCGCCGGGGCTTTGCCACGGGTCGAGATATACTGCATCGGGCTTTAGCCTTCCTTCGTCTGTCGCAAGCGCCATACCAGCGCAATGGTTCCGATCAGCCAGACAACGGCCAGCGAATACCAAGTGATCGCGTATTGCAGGTGATCGTTCGGAATGCCGCTGGTGTCCACCGGCAGGGGCGTCACACCGGGATCAGGTGGCGAAATGTTGCGGGCAATCACCAGCAGAGGTTCGGTCTTGAGCGTTTCTGCCATCAAAGCAACGTCGCGGGCGAACCATGTATTCCCGTTGATATCGTTTTCCGGTGTCGAGGATGTCCGATCGTCGGGCCAGTGCAGATTGCCTTGCACCTCAATTTCTTCTTCGGGGCGGGATCGATCTGCACCGCGCTGATCGACGGGTGTGAACCCTCGGTCCAGTAGGATGCGACGCCCATCATTCAACGTGAAAGGCGAGATAACCCGATATCCCGCGCCGACCCGTTTCTGCGAGACCAGAACAAGCACCTCTTCTTCACCAATCTGTCCCACAAGAGCGACGGGGGTATAGCGGTCCCTTTCTGGTATAACTGTGCTGAGAGGTGGTATCTGCTGATAAGAGCCGCCGATCCGGCTTTCGATCTCACTCAGAATGCCGCGCTTCCATTCAAGTCGCTGCATCTGCCAGGTGCCAAGCGAAACCAAAATGGCGATGCCGATCAGGCCGGTTATCAATGGCAGGGTAATACGGGGCAAAAGGGGGCTCCTGAGAATAGCAAAGGCGCGCCGATTGGGCGCGCCTTGCTTTATCCTTGTAAGTGCGTCCCGTTCAAGCCGGAACGCAATCTCTGAGACAGGTTACTGACCCCAGACGTAGATCGCGGCGAACAGGAACAGCCAGACCACGTCCACGAAGTGCCAGTACCATGCGGCAGCTTCGAACCCGATATGCTTTTCTGGTGTGAAGTGGCCACGTGTGAGGCGCAACAAGCAGACGAACAGGAAGATCGTCCCGATGATTACGTGTGCCCCGTGGAAACCTGTCGCCATGAAGAAGTTGGCACCATAGATGTTGCCCGCAAAGCCAAAGCCAGCGTGACCGTACTCATAGGCCTGAAGCACTGTGAATATCGCGCCAAGGCCGATGGCGATGATCAATCCCCACTTCATGTCTTCGCGGTTATCTTCATGCACCAACGCGTGGTGTGCCCATGTGGCCGCAGCCCCCGAGCAGAGAAGGATCAGAGTGTTGATCAGTGGCAGGTGCCACGGGTCAAATGTCTCAATCCCCATCGGCGGCCAAACACCGTCGATAGCCGGGCTATCCGGGCCCATCGGGTAGAGTGCGTGCTTGAAAAAGCTCCAGAACCACGCCGCGAAGAACATGACTTCGGACATGATGAAAAGGATAAAGCCGTATTTCAGACCGATCCGCACAACCGGGGTGTGATCGCCAACCTGGCTTTCGGAAATCACGTCCGACCACCATGCGAACATGGTGTAAAGAACGCCAACCAACCCGATAAGGAACAGCCAAGGGCCACTGTCGTGCATCCACAAGACAGCCCCGAAGAGCATCGCGAACCCGGAAACTGCGCCGACGAACGGCCAGACGGAGGGGTTCAGGATGTGATAGTCATGATCTTTTGCGTGCGCCATTTTGGTCCCTCGTGGCTAGGCGTTAGTTCAGAGAACCGCTGTCCGACTGTTCCGCTTTTAGCATCGCCTGTGTTTCTTCGGGCAGGTCGATTTCGTGGAATGTGTAAGACAGGGTGATGTGTTTCGCGAATTTCGCGTCAGTGTCGTTCATGATGTCGGGATCAACGAAAAAGCTAACGGGCATCTCGACCCGCTCGCCTGGCATCAAGATTTGCTCTTCAAAGCAAAAACACGCGATCTTCGAGAAATAGAGGCCTGCGCCATAGGGCGCGACGTTGTAGCTGGCGGTGCCCGCAATCGGGCGATCCGTCGGATTGTAGGCTTCGTAGAAAGCCAGACCTTCTTCGCCAAGGCGCAATTGCACCTCAAGCTGCATCGGTTTGAATTCCCAAGGCATGCCGCGTTCGAGAGACGCATCAAAGCGTACCTTGATGGTGCGATCCACGATCTCAACGCTGCTCGCATCGGCGACATTGGTCGTGCCGCCAAATCCAGTCACTCGGCAGAACCAATCATAAAGCGGTACCGATGCCCAAGCCAGTGCGCCCATGAACACGACGACACCAAAACCTTGCAGCGCAGTTTTTTTCTTCGGATCAAGCGGTTTCATTCACTCACCGTTGTCGTTGCTGGGGTCTCGTAGTCCCCACGGGTGACTTTGACGACAGTCAGACCAAACACGATGGCAATCAAGCCAACAAGGACAAGACCGACACCCACGTTGCGGCCGAAACGGCGCTCGTGAAGTTCATGTTGCTTGGACAGGCTCATCCCCAAATCCCGATCTTGTCGAGGCCCGCTTCGATCAGGATCGCGCCGAAATGGGCGAAGAGATAGAGCAGGGACAGCTTGAAGAACTTGCGCTCAACAAGGAAGTTGTCCTCTTCCGACATGTCCTCGTCCCGGCGCCAGATCTGGATCGCGCCGCGCAGAAACATCGCGTTCAGGACCAGAGAGGTGGCGATGTAGATCGGGCCACCAATCGAGGTGAAGCCAGCCGCAACGGCGAGGATTGCCAAAAGAACCGTGTAGACCAGAATATGGATGCGCGTCGCGCGGCGACCGTGGGTTACGGTCAGCATCGGCACGTCAGCGTTGTCATAATCTTTGCGCATGAACAGCGCCAGCGCCCAGAAATGCGGCGGCGTCCACATAAAGGTCAGGCAGAACATCAGAACAGATTCAACACTGACACCGCCCGTAGCCGCCGCCCACCCGATCATAGGAGGGAAGGCACCTGCCGCACCGCCGATGACGATGTTCTGCGGCGTCCACCGCTTGAGCCACATCGTGTAAATCACGACGTAAAAGAAGATAGTGAAGGCCAGAAGACCTGCCGCAATCCAGTTTGTCGCAAGGCCAAGAAACACAACCGAAAACGCCGACAGCGCCATGCCGATGGCAAAGGCTTCGTCGCCAGTGACCTTGCCCGCAGGAATCGGACGGCGCTGTGTACGCTTCATCACGGCGTCGATATCGGCATCCCACCACATGTTCAGCGCACCGGACGCACCGCCGCCAATCGCGATAAACAGGATCGCACAGAACGCAATGAACGGATGCACCGGGGTCGGTGCGGCCAGTAGCCCGACAAATGCGGTGAACACGACAAGCGTCATCACGCGCGGCTTGAGAAGCGCGAAATAATCGCTGAATTGCGCGTCGTACTCGGCGCTTTGCGACTGGGTGTTGATGCTTGTATCGGTCACGTGTGTCTCAACTGCGTTGGGTCAGGTTGGCCGGTGGTTTGGCGCACGCGAAACCTCGCGTGCGACCGTTGCTTCAAAAGTCTTAGTTCGTCAGAAGCGAGCGGACATCGACGTAGCCGCCTTCATTCTTGGACGCCTCGAGCCAAGCGTCGTAGGTCGCTTCGCTTACCACTTTGACGGTGATCGGCATGTAGGCATGCGCCAAACCGCAAAGTTCGGAACACTGACCGAAATAAACGCCTTCTTTCTCGGCGGTAAACCACAGTTCTGCCAGACGACCGGGAACCGCGTCCTGCTTCACACCAAAGGCCGGGATGGTCCACGAGTGGATCACGTCTCCCCCGGTGACTTGCATGACCACAGTCTTACCGACAGGCACAACGATGGCTGTGTCGGTTGCCAGAAGAAAGTCTTCTTTCTGGTAGCCCGCCTCGATCAGCTGCGCCTCGACCTCGGGTGTCATACGGTTGTCACCCCCGGTAAAAGGCGATCCGATCATGTAGCCGTCATAGGCAAGATCTTCACCGATATATTCGTAGCCCCAGTACCACTGGTAGCCGGTGACCTTGATGGTCAGGTCGCCTTCGGGGATTTCCTGCTGCTTGAACAGCACCGGCAAGGAAAACGCGCCGATGAACACCAGAATCAGGATCGGACCAACGGTCCAAGCGATCTCGATCGGGGTGTTGTGCGTAAAGCTGGACGGCGTCGGATTTGCGCGCTTGTTGTAGCGCACGATGCAGTAGGCCAGCAGCGCGGTTACGAACAAAACAATGGCCGTGATGATGATGAGGATCATTCCATCAAGCCACTGAAGGTCGCGCGCCAGTTCGGTTGCCGCGGGTTGGAAGCCTGTGCCGCCGTCCACCGGAGCGCCGATTGTTTCAAGCGTCTGCTGTGCAAACGCCGGCGCGGCGGTGAAGGTGGTGGCCAGACCCAAGAGCAAAGATTTGAGTTGCATGTCTTACCCTGATCGGTTGCGTGTTCTGTCAAAATGCAAAGGCAGGCACAGTACGGCACATGCCGACACAATCCTCCCGTTGTCTTGGGAGCGGTTAAAACCATATTCTGATCATCAGTTAAAGAAGCTTGCTTGCGGCAAAAACGCGCTTTCTTTGACTTAGATCAAATTACACCTCTGGGGGTTTCATGTCCGACACGTCTTTCCAACCATTCGACACGCATCTGGATCAGGACCGCGCGCTTGCGCTGTTGAAAGAGGCTGTGGCGGGGGCAGACGATGGGGAATTGTTCCTCGAACGGCGTCGCTCCGAAGTGCTGGTTTTCGACGATGGTCGCGTAAAGACCGCCAGCTATGACGCGTCCGAGGGATTCGGCCTGCGTGCCGTGAGGGGCGAAGTGGCGGGATATGCCCATTCAACGGACATTTCCGAATCGGCGATCAAACGGGCCGTGGAAACTGCACGGCTGGCCGTAGGCGAGGGGGGTGGCACGCTGGCGGACAAACCTGCGGGCACAAATACCAAACTTTACACCGATGCGGACCCGATTTCCGGGCACAGCTTTCCGGTGAAAGTAGACACCTTGCGCGACATTGATGCCTTCGCTCGGGAATTGGACGCGCGCGTGGTGCAGGTTAGCGCGACAATCGCAGCGTCATTGCAAGAGGTGGCGATTCTTCGTCCCGAAGGCACGCTGGTGTCGGACATCCGTCCTATGACCCGTGTAAATGTCAGCGTCATTGTGGAAGAGAACGGTCGCCGCGAATCGGGAACAGCCGGGGGCGGCGGGCGGGTTTTGCTGGACGGACTGCTGGATCCGGCGGATTGGCAGGACAAGGCGCGTGAGGCACTGCGCATCGCACTGGTCAATCTTGATGCGGTCCCCGCCCCAGCAGGTGTCATGGACATCGTGCTTGGGCCGGGCTGGCCGGGCATTCTGCTGCACGAGGCAGTGGGTCATGGACTTGAGGGCGATTTCAACCGCAAGGGCAGTTCTGCCTTTGCCGGTCTGATGGGCCAGCAAGTTGCGGCAAAGGGCGTGACTGTTCTGGACGACGGGACGATACCTGACCGCCGTGGGTCGATCACCGTGGATGACGAAGGCACGCCGTCGGCCAAGAACGTGCTGATCGACGACGGGGTGCTGGTGGGCTTTATGCAAGACCGCCAGAACGCGCGTTTGATGGGTGTCCAACCTACCGGCAACGGACGCCGCGAGAGTTATGCGCACATCCCGATGCCGCGCATGACCAACACTTATATGCTGGGCGGCGATGTCGCGCCCGGTGATATTGTGTCGGACCTCAAGGATGGCATCTGGGCTGTCGGCTTTGGCGGCGGACAGGTCGACATCACCAATGGCAAGTTCGTCTTTTCCTGCACCGAGGCGTATCGCGTGAAGGATGGCAAGGTCGGCGCCCCAGTCAAAGGGGCCACCCTGATCGGCGATGGCGCAACGGCGTTGCAACAGATTTGTGCGCTGGGCAATGACATGGCGCTTGATCCTGGCATGGGCAATTGCGGTAAACAGGGCCAATGGGTGCCTGTCGGGGTGGGTCAACCTACCGTCATGATCGGCGGTCTGACCGTTGGCGGTGCCCAAACCTAAAAAAGAAATGTTTTTAAACAAGGTTTTGAAGGGGCGATGGGGGATTTGTTCACTGTCGCCCTGTCCCATTCACGACTGATTAACCAGTGCAAGACTATTCCTGTTCCTGCAAGCGGACGGAGACAGGATGACCTTGGAACAGAACTCTTCCACTCACCCCCTACTCCCACCCACCACGGAAGACCAAAGGTTTGACTGGCTTCGTCTCTTGCGCTCGCGTCGGGTTGGGATCAGCACGTTTTACAGGCTGATGCGCGATCACGGCAGTGCCGCTGCGGCGCTGGCTGAATTGCCTGACATCGCCCGCGCCGCGGGCGTCGAGAACTATCAGATTTGCCCAGAAGCCGTGATACACTCTGAACTTAAGTCAGCGCGCGCCATGAACGCGACGCTTATCTGCCGGGGCGATCCGACCTATCCCGCAGACCTGTCTGATCTGGACGATGCCCCGCCGATGCTCTGGGTCATCGGCGCTTCTGACACTCTGTCAAAGCCACAAATTGCTTTGGTCGGTGCGCGAAACGCCTCGTCCCTTGGGGGGCGCATGGCACGGGCCTTGGCATCCGGTCTGGGCGAAGCAGGTTTTGTTGTCACATCTGGCATGGCGCGCGGGATCGACACCGCAGCGCATCTTGCCGCGCTCGAAACCGGAACGATTGCAGTTCTTGGGGGTGGTGTGGACGTTCTCTACCCGTCCGAAAACACCAAGCTGGCCGAAGATATCGTCGCGCAAGGCGGGGCGCGGATCAGCGAACAGCCCATGGGGCTGCAACCGAAGGCGCGCCATTTCCCGGCTCGCAATCGCATCATCTCGGGCATGGCCCGAGCGGTCATCGTGGTCGAGGCTGCCGCGCGGTCTGGCTCATTGATCACCGCGCGGACTGCACTTGATCAAGGGCGCGATGTGATGGCGGTCCCCGGTCACCCGTTTGACGCCCGCGCCAGCGGCTGCAACATGTTGCTGCGTGACGGCGCGCGCCTTGTGCGCAGTGTCGACGACGTGATCGAGGCTTTGGCACCGCTGTCTGATCAGGACAAAACCGCAAGGCCGGAACTGCCGTTAGAAAGCGCACCCAGCACCCGGTCGTTACCAGAGCTGGCGAAACTCCACCAAAGCATCCTTGACCGTCTGGGCCCATCACCGATGGGCGAGGATCAGCTGATCCGCGATCTGGGGGCATCTCCGCGGGTGGTGTCTCCGGTGCTGACTGATCTGGAATTGGAAGGTCGTATCAACAGACAGCCCGGTGGCCTGATCTCGCGCGTCATCTGACATACGGGATTAGAAATTCGGCAATTCTTGGTCGATCCCCTCCGCATGAAACCGCGCCCTAAAAGTACCGTTCAAAGGCATTGTCCACGCCTGTCTTTGGCAAGGCAGCGCCGCGACCCGATTGACAATTCCCGCTTGCGCCCCACCTCTTGCGCCGCCATATGCGGTACACCCAAGATGGTCTTGGAACGGTCAGAAAGGTCTTTTTTACATGCCAGTTGTCGTTGTGGAATCCCCGGCAAAAGCCAAAACGATCAACAAATATCTAGGCTCCAACTACACTGTTCTGGCATCTTATGGCCACGTCCGCGATCTGCCTCCCAAAGACGGATCGGTCGACACGGAAAACGGTTTCGACATGAAATGGGAGATCGCCGCCGACTCGCGTAAACATGTCGCGGCCATCGCTGAAGCGCTTAAATCTGATGATGCAATCATCCTCGCAACCGACCCTGACCGCGAAGGCGAGGCGATCTCGTGGCACCTGAAAGAAGCGCTGACAAAACGTCGTGCGATCAAGAAGACCACCGACGTTAAACGCGTCACGTTCAACGCCATCACCAAAGCCGCGGTGACCGAGGCTATGGCCAATCCGCGGGACATTGATGTGCCGCTTGTGGATGCCTACCTTGCGCGCCGTGCGCTTGATTATCTTGTGGGTTTCAACCTGTCGCCGGTGCTGTGGCGCAAATTGCCCGGCGCACGTAGCGCCGGACGCGTGCAGTCGGTCTGTTTGCGCCTGATTGTTGAGCGCGAGATGGAAATCGAAGCCTTCCGCGCTCGTGAATACTGGTCGGTGAAAGCGGTGCTTTCGACCCCGCGTGGACAGGAGTACGAAGCCCGTCTGACCGTGCTTGCTGGCAAAAAGCTCGACCGCTACGACCTTGAAAACGAAACACAGGCCGAATTGGCCGTTCAGGCGATCACCAGCCGCGATCTCACGGTGCAATCTGTCGAAGCGAAGCCGGGGTCGCGAAACCCGTCGGCACCTTTTATGACGTCAACGTTGCAACAAGAGGCCAGCCGAAAATTCGGTATGGGCGCGCGGCAGTGCATGAACGCAGCGCAGCGTCTTTATGAGGCGGGCCACATCACCTACATGCGGACCGATGGCATCGACATGGCGCCCGAAGCGGTCGATCAGGCGCGCGCTGCGATCAAGGACCGTTACGGTGCCGAATACGTCCCATCGCAGGCCCGTATTTACAAAAACAAGGCCAAGAACGCGCAGGAAGCACACGAGTGTATCCGCCCGACCGACATGGCCAAAGATGCCGCCAGCCTGAAGATCAGCGAAGCGGACCAGCGCAAGCTCTATGACCTGATCTGGAAGCGCACTCTCGCGTGTCAGATGGAGTCGGCCCGACTCGAACGCACCACGGTCGATGTCGGCAGCGCCGATGGGCAGGTCGTTCTGCGGGCCACCGGTCAGGTGGTGTTGTTTGATGGCTTTCTACGCGTCTACGAAGAAGGTCGCGACGATGCCGTGGTTGATGATGACGACAAGCGCCTGCCGCAAATCATGCAAGGCGAAAAGGCCGAAAAGCGCAGCATCACACCGGATCAGCACTTCACTCAACCACCGCCACGCTACACCGAGGCGACGTTGGTCAAACGGATGGAAGAGCTGGGTATCGGGCGTCCGTCGACTTATGCCAGCATCATCACAACCATTCAGGACCGCGAATATGTCCGCAAGGAACAGAACCGCCTGATCCCCGAGGACAAGGGGCGGATCGTCACGATCTTTCTGCTCAATTTCTTCAAACGCTACGTGGAATACGATTTCACTGCCGCGCTCGAAGATGAGCTGGATCATGTCAGCGCGGGTGAGGGGGACTACAAAGAACTGCTCGCCAAGTTCTGGCGGGATTTCTCGGCAGCGATTTCGGAAACGTCGGATCTGCGGATCACTGAAGTGCTTGATGTGCTAGACGAAGCGTTGGCGCCGCAACTCTATCCGCCGCGCGACGATGGCAGCGATCCACGGGTCTGCCCCAAATGTGGGCTGGGCCAGTTGCATTTGAAAACGTCGCGCACTGGCGGCTTTGTCGGTTGCGGCAACTACCCCGAATGCACCTACACGCGCCCAATTGCGGGCGAAGGCGCAGAGGGCGACGAACGGGTCTTGGGCGAACACGAGGGCGAAGAAATCTGGCTGAAGTCCGGTCGCTTTGGCCCCTATGTGCAAAAAGGTGAACCAACGCCCGAAAACAAAAAACCGCCTCGCGCGAGCCTTCCCAAGGCAAAAGGCGATTTTCTGCCCGGTTGGTCGCCCGATGACATGACGCTGGAAAAGGCAGTCACACTGCTGACCCTGCCGCGTATCGTTGGTATGCACCCCGACGGTGGAGAGGTTAAATCCAACCTTGGTCGCTTTGGCCCGTTCATCATGCATCAGTTGCCGGATGACGCGAAGCCGACTTATGTCAACCTCAAGGATTTCCAAGACGTCTTCGAAATTGGCATGAACCGCGCTGTCGAGCTTTTGGCGGAAAAACGCGCCAATCCGGGGCGGGGGCGTGGCGCTGCGGCAAAACCTCTTAAAGAATTGGGCGAACACCCGCAAGATGGCGGTATGATCGCTGTCATGGAGGGGCGCTACGGCCCCTATGTGAAATGGGAAAAGGTCAACGCCACGTTGCCCAAGGATGTCGAACCCGACGCAGTCACAATGGACATGGCGGTTGCCTTGATTGCGGAAAAATCTGCCAAGAGTGGCGCGAAAAAGAAAGCGCCTGCGAAAAAGACGGCTGCCAAAAAAGCACCAGCCAAGAAAAAAGCCGCAACCAAGAAATCCTAACCGGGGGTCGAGGATTCGGCCTCTTCATTTGCGCGTCCGAGATGCGCCGATTTTGCAGAAGATGTGCGAACTTGACACAGGCCATTCCCGCCGTGCGCGGCGTTGACTCAGGGGCTGTGACGCGCCAAAACAACGACGTGTTGAAAAGCTGGGGAATTACGCGATGCACAAGGTCTATGGATCAGCAGCCGAAGCGCTTGATGGCGTTTTGAAAGATGGAATGCTGATCGCGGCTGGTGGTTTCGGGCTCAGCGGTATTCCGGAACTGTTGCTCAGCGCGATCCGGGACACTGGTGTCAATAATCTTACCTTTGCCTCAAACAATGCGGGCGTTGATGATTTTGGTATCGGAATTCTGCTGCAGACGCGGCAAGTAAAAAAGATGATCAGCTCTTATGTGGGCGAAAACGCCGAATTCATGCGCCAGTATCTGTCGGGGGAACTGGAACTTGAATTTAACCCTCAAGGCACACTTGCTGAGCGCATGCGTGCAGGGGGCGCGGGTATTCCGGGCTTCTACACAAAGACAGGTGTAGGGACAGTGATCGCTGAGGGTAAAGATCACCGCGATTTCAATGGTGAGACCTACATCATGGAAGAGGGCATCTTTGCCGATCTGTCGATCGTCAAAGCTTGGAAAGCCGATACCACCGGGAACGCGATTTTCCGCAAGACAGCACGGAACTTTAATCCTCCTGCGGCGATGTGCGGCAAGGTCTGCATCATGGAAGTCGAAGAGATCGTCCAGCCGGGCGAACTTGACCCCGATCACATTCACTTGCCGGGTATCTATGTGCACCGCATCATTCAGGGTGCGCATGAAAAGCGCATTGAGCAGCGGACCACCCGTCCGAGGCCAGCCGCCTGACACTGGGACCAAAACGAAACGCCGTGGAACGATCTGTTGAGAAACCAAAACTGACCTCGGTCCTGGATGACAGCCAGGCCTTGGCTGGCTTTTCCCGGCTAAGCGTCGCCATGGTGATCACAAACCCGAATTCCGACGACAATCCGATCGTCTACATCAACGATGCGTTTGAGCGGACCACGGGCTACCAGCGGTCGCGTGTGATTGGTCGGAATTGTCGTTTCTTGCAGGGCCCGGACACAGACCCCAAGGCCGTGCAGATGATCCGCGATGCGATCGAATCGGGAGAGGATGTCAGCGTCGATATCCTGAATTACCGCGCCACCGGCGAAGCATTCATGAACCGTCTGTTGATCGCGCCGATCTCGGACGGGCTGGGCAAGCCCGTTTACTTTCTTGGTATCCAGAAAGAACTTCGCGATGACGAAAAGGACCGTGCGTCCGAAGCAACGCGGCTACATCTAGACACCGTGTGCTCGCGGGTCGGTCAGGATTTGGGGCTGATCGTCAGTTCGCTGGTGGATAACGCGGAATTGGGCGGTGCCCTTTCGGCAGAGGCAAAAAAGCGCCAATTGCGGTTACTCGACGTTCTGCCACGACGGTTGGAATGCCTGCAATTCGTTTACGAAGAGATGAAGCTTGCCGACGAGCAATGGAACCGTGACGGGATCGACCTTGGGTCGCTCCTGTCCCGCATATCGCACACCATTGCTCATAACGAAGGCCGCCCCGGCGTACGTTTCGTATCGCTGGTCGAGCCGTTGGAAGTGAACCTCGACGCTGCCATTCGCATGGCGCTGATCACCTTCGAACTGGTGTCGAACGCGTTTCAGCACGCCTTTGACGGCTTGGATCAGGGCTATTTGGAATTGCGCGTCAATCGTTTGGCGGCGGGTGGGCTGCGCATGACAATCTCGGATGATGGCGTGGGCATCCCGCGCAAGATGTCCTTTCCATCCGTAAATTCGGTTGGTGGGCGACTGGTGTCATCACTGCTCGATGGGTTGGACGGCACGCTTAATGTGGTGCGCGGCGCTGCGGGAACGGTGATCATGATCGACGTGCCCGTCGGCTTTACGGATTTTAAAGGATAAGGCCGCAGCTCGCGGCGTTCACGGCAAACAAAGGAAAGACCATTATGGCATGGGACCGCAACCAGATGGCTGCTCGCGCAGCGCAGGAATTGCAGGATGGCATGTATGTCAATCTGGGCATCGGCATCCCGACGCTTGTGTCAAACTACATTCCTGATGGCGTCACGGTGACGCTTCAATCCGAAAACGGGATGCTAGGAATGGGCCCGTTTCCTTATGAGGGCGACGAAGATCCCGACCTGATCAACGCCGGCAAGCAGACAATCACCGAACTGCCCCACACCAGCTATTTCGACAGCGCCACCTCTTTCGGCATGATCCGCGGCGGCAAGATCGCCATGGCGATCCTCGGTGCGATGGAAGTGGATGAAAAAGGCGATCTCGCCAACTGGATGATCCCCGGAAAACTGGTCAAAGGCATGGGCGGCGCGATGGACCTTGTCGCGGGTGTGGGCCGTGTGATCGTCGTGATGGACCACACCAACAAACACGGTGACAGCAAGTTGCTCAAGGAATGCACCCTGCCGCTGACCGGTGCGGGGGTGGTGGATCGGATCATCACCAATCTTGGTGTGCTAGACGTGGTCGAAGGCGGCCTGAAGATTGTGGAAACTGCCGATGGTGTCACAGAGGATGAACTGCGCGCAGCGACGGAAGCGACCATCGTCTGAAGCCGGTCCGAATTTTAGAAAATGCGGGCGCAATCCTTTCAAGGGTTGCGCCCTTTTTCATAGCGATCGCTCTATTTGAATGGCGCCCTTCACACTACACGACTCCCAACCGTAACTGCCTCCTGATGGCGATTTTCGTACCTATGATTGGTATGGCTTCGTCGGTTCTGAGACGACGGCGGAGCTCGTCGAAACCAGTTCTGAACCACGACTTGGAACAATAGCCGTGC